>JAFSDS010000068.1 GCA_017436125.1 Oscillospiraceae bacterium
GCTGTTGCGCTTGACAAAATTGTCGAAAAAGGTAACGGCGGAAACGACGGCGAACCCGAAGGCGAAGGCGAAGCAGCATAATTGCGCAGCCTGATCGCTAAAAACTATTATTAAGATTACAACGAAATTATCTACAGGAGGTAAACTACAATGGCTTCTGAAAAAATCCAGAACATTCTCGAAGAGATCAAAGCTCTCTCTCTTCTCGAAGCAAACGAACTCAAAAACGCAATCTGCGAGGAATTCGGCGTATCCGCTGATGCTCCCGTAATGGTAGCTGGCGGCGCTGCTGCTGCTCCTGCTGCTGCAACCAAAGACAGCTGGGATGTTGTTCTCACCGGCGCTGGCGAGACCAAAATGGCTGTTATCAAAGCAGTTAAAGAAATCACCGGTCTTGGCCTCAAAGAGTCCAAAGATCTCGTTGACAACCTTCCTAAAGCAGTTAAAGAAGGCGTTTCCGAAACCGAAGCTGACGAAATCAAAAAGAAACTCGAAGAAGCAGGCGCTTCTGTTGAAGTTAAATAATTTCCGCTTTATCGGATTCAAAAAAAGCTCTTCCCTTTTCGGGAAGAGCTTTTTTATTTATGTTTCAAAGCGGCCCAATAAATCGGAACAACAATAAAAACTATTGCAGCAATCAAAAACAACAGTTTTATCCATTTATCAATTATATGCGGCGGCAAAATCCAAAAGGTAAGAATAAAAATAAGCGGAGTTAAAACCAATCCGGAGAGAAGACCCATTCTTGCACTTTTAACAATATGGGGCCAGTTTTTGTTATTTAATGTTACTCCCGGAAGATTCATGCGATAAGCTCCGTCACCATAAAGGCTTATCTTGTTGTTGTCATAATAATCCGGCAGGCGTTCCTTGACAAAAAACATAAAATATGCGCCGAAAACAGCAAAAAGTCCTTCAGTAGTCCATATAAGTTTGTTTACAGACTCAAGATATATAAAATTACATATCACCGCACCGCTGACGCCAATTATAATACAAAGTAGATACATCAGTATTCCCTTTGTACTTATAGCCCGTTTCGTTTTTTCGTCTTCCGAAAAATTTATGGCTTTTCCAACCAGTTCTTCAACCTGTTCGGCATTTATTATTTCCTCCTGCGCAAGCTTTCCGCAATTTAAAAGTTCTGCGGCGGTAACACCAAGAGCTTCTGCCAGAGGATTGAGCATGGTGATATCCGGAAGGCTCTGTCCCCTTTCCCATTTGCTGACGGCTTTATCCGAAACAAAAAGTTTTTCCGCAAGTTCTTTTTGTGTCATCCCGTTTTCCTTGCGAAGCTGCGATATAAATTCTCCGAATTTTTCCTTATCGATTTCAGCGGTCATAAAAATCACCTCCGGGAAAAATTATATCCCCGGAGGTGATTTTTTTCAATGCGTTTTCAGTTCGGTCAAGGTAAACCGTCGGTAGAATCAGCTTCCTGCATATTCTTTTTTGATTATTTCAAGATAATAATGCTCTTCACTTCCCAAAACAACTTCAGTAATATTATTTTCTATATCAAAACCGAAATTGTTATAGGCAATCTCTATTCCTTCCGTATTGGAAACCGAAGCGGACTGTTTTACAATATCAAGATTCGTTCCGAGTCTTGTTACCATATCAAAGCCTTCCATATCTTGGCTTTCTCCGAAAGTTCCGAAACGGAATCTCTGTACCAATATCTGCGGATGAAAACCATCCTTTCGGGTTGATTTTTTGAGGGCCTTCATACTTTATGACGCATTTTTTGCCACTATATTTCATATTTTAAAAAAAGACGCAAAATCTGCGTCTTTTTTTAAACCAGTTTATCAATATTATCAAAAGGACGATAAAAGCTTTTTCTTCCGTAAGTTTCGATTGCGGCCTTAATCTGTTTATTGACCCATTCGATTTCCTGCAAAAGTTCGTTTGCGCTCATTCGAAGAACGCCGCTTCTCAATGCGGCAACCTGAATCAGGTTATCGGAAGTTGCAACTTTTACGTTATAGTTTTTGCCGATATCCTGAACAAGTTTTTCGATATACATATCTCCTGTTTCGTTCTCTTTCGTATATGCAACGTGGATATCGTGATAATCGAATTTTTCGCCGTAATTGCCTTTTACTTTATATCCATCGAAAACAAGAACCAGCTCGCATTTTGTATATCCGCGATAGTTGCTGAGGATATCCATAAGGATATGGCGGGCGGCATCAAGATTTTCGTTTGCAAGCTTTTTAAGGCCGTCCCATGCAAAAATGATATTGTATCCGTCAACTATAAGATAATCCTTCTTTTTCGGTGCAGATGATTTATATTCCTTCGGGCGGTCCATCACCGCTTCGGAATACTGCTTGCGGCGAATAGGGCCAAATTCCCTTTCCATTATAGCTTCCAGCTCTTTTTCATCAATGCTGAAGTTTCTGCGGAAAACCTTTACGTTAGGAATAAGCATGATCCCGTTTTCTCCGGAAAAATCAATGCCACTTGAAACATGCATATGTTTTTCTACTTCGTTCCATTTTACCGTAATACCGGCACCATGGGAACAGAAAACAGAATCCGGGCTGTTAAGAACGTCCGCTTCCGGATCGTATCCTGTTTTTGCAAGGACATCTTCCGTATTATGGCATGGTGCGTATCCATCGGAGAAACAGACAAGCTTTCCTCTTCCGTGAGTATATGAAAGCACTTCTTTGAGATATGAACGCATAGTGGAAACCGGGGCGCGGCCGGAAATTTCGACCATATCTCCCCTTGTTTCCGGTGAAGAAAAAGTTCCGTTCATTTCCCTAATGTCATTTATTGCTCTGCCTATCTGTTCGGAAGGCACTTCCAAACGGAAGGAATAATAAGGCTCAAGAAGAACGTTTTTCGCTTTCATAAGGCCCTGGCGTACTGCGCGGTAAGTCGCCTGACGAAAATCCCCGCCCTCTGTATGTTTTACATGGGCTCTTCCGGCAATAAGGGTTATTTTTATATCGGTTATCGGTGAACCGGTAAGAACTCCGATATGAGTTTTTTCCGCAAGATGAGTTAGAACAAGCCTTTGCCAGTTACGGTCAAGGTTATCCTCGCTGCATCGCGTTTCAAAATGAAGGCCGCTTCCCGGTTCACCAGGTTCAAGGATAAGATGGACTTCCGCATAGTGTCGGAGGGGTTCAAAATGCCCAACACCTTCAACCGGTTCCGCAATGGTTTCACGATAAATTATCCTTCCCTCATCAAGGCCGATTTCCGCTCCAAAACGGTCACTCACCATGCTTTTCAGTATTTCTTCCTGAACTTCGCCCATAAGGCTGGCATATATTCCGCCAAGCTGTTCATTCCATTCGATATGAAGCTGGGGGTCTTCGTCCTCAAGCTGTTTAAGCTTTGGCAAAAACTGTGCCGGACTTATTCCCTCCGGAAGCTTTATTCTATAGGTCAGTACAGGCTCTAAAATCGGCTCAAATCCGCCTTTTTCAAAGCCAAGTCCCTGGCCCGGATATGTTTTTGAAAGCCCCAGAACAGAAACCACGCTTCCCTGGGATGCTTCATCAACAGGTTCAAACTTTGCGCCGGAATAGATACGCAGGATGTTGGCCTTTTCCTCGATTTCACCTTCCGTTTCATCTTTTGAACGATAGGAAACCACCGAGCGGACTTTAAAACTTCCGCCGGTTATTTTCATAAAAGTCATTCTGTTGCCCTGATTATCCCGGGATATCTTAAATATCTTTGCGCCGAATTCTTCTTTTTTCGGCGGTTCTTCGGCATATTTTTCGATTCCGGCAATAAACTCATCAATACCGGAAAGTCTTAATGCACTTCCAAAAAAGCAAGGAAAAACTTTGCGTTCTTTTATGAGCACCGATATTTCATCCGTGCTCAAAGAGCCGTTTTCCATATAATTTTCCATGCTCATTTCATCGCAAAGAGCGATATTCTCGTAAAAATCCTCGTCCTCAACAGAAAAATCAACACAGCCTTCAGAAAGATTATCCCGAAGATTTTTCATAACAAAGACTTTATCAGTATCTTCAAGATCCATTTTGTTTACAAAAACAAAAGTTGGGACATTATAGCGCGAAAGAAGCTTCCATAAAGTTTCGGTATGTACCTGCACCCCGTCCCTTGCACTTATAACAAGAATAGCGTAGTCAAGTACCTGAAGTGTGCGTTCTGTTTCTGAAGAAAAGTCAACATGTCCGGGGGTATCAAGAAGGGTCAGTTCGGTATTTTCTGTTTTTATTACCGCCTGCTTTGAAAAAATGGTTATTCCGCGTTCGCGCTCAAGTTCATAGTTATCGAGAAAAGCGTTTTTGTTATCCACTCTTCCGAGTTTTTTTACTCTTCCGGTGGAATATAAGAGCGCTTCCGAAAGGGTTGTTTTTCCTGCGTCAACATGCGCAAGAATGCCCACAACCAGTTTTTTCATTCTTTTACCCCCTTTCTTACAAAATATAAAACTATTATATCATTAAATTCTGTTTATTAAAAGAGATATATAAAAAATGCCTTTTCGGAATATTTTTTCTTATATGTTGACCGGCAATCCATTTAATTATATAATCGAAGTGAAAAGGAGGTTTTGGTATGCTGAAAAACGTAAAATTCCTTCAATGTGCCGCGGCAATTCTGCTTGTTGTCTGCGTTCTTATGGGAATACATATCGTTAAAGACCGTTCTCTTATGTATAAAGAACGCGAACACTATGTAAGTACTTTTTCCGCACAGACGGAAGGCGTTCTTGAATGGATCCAAACCGCCCTTGAATCCGATGATTCTAAAGAGATATCCGCTTCTCTCGCCAATGCACAGAACTATCTTGAATCGCTTACAGATACCGCCTATGCCGGCACCTATTATTCAATCTGTTATAATACCCTTTTAACCGAAAAAACTTTTTTCAGCGGTGCCGGAATGTTCTATCACGATCTTATGGTAATGAGCGGAAGATTTACCGAAATACTCGAAAATCTTTCAGAAAACAACGCTCTTTCCGAAGAAGATACCGAATATCTTGAATATGCCGAAGAGGCTTTTTCCTATCTTTTCGAGCGTCTTGAAACAGACGGAATCATAAATAAACAGGCAATAAAAAGCGATACCTATCTTTCAAATGCCTGCGGATATTTTTGCTATATGATGCTTAATAAATAAAAAAACACCCGCTTTTGCGGGTGTTTTTTATTAAAGAAATTTTTCAAGCTCGGAAAAATCAAATTCATCCAAAACGGCATTTTTTTCATAATGCAGGATTTCTCCGGTTTTAAGATTTATGGTCATGGCATCTTTTCCGAACGTTACCGTCAATTCCTCACCGTTGAGAGATCCGCTGTATTCCCCATCCTTATCATGTTCTGTAACGATTGCGATACGAAGGGTTTTGTCCGTTTTAGCGATTATTCTTACAGCGTCGTGGCTGCGGCTTCTTTCAATATTATTCGGATTGAAAATGATATCATAGTTTTCATCCTCGCAGCCAAGAACAAATTTTTCATCTATTTCAAGCACCGCAGTACATTTTTCATTCTTCAAAATCATAAAACAGCCCTCCTTCAGCCGTATCCCCAGGTCACAAGCCTCCAGGCTCCACCTTTATTGCGAACAAGTATCCAGTTCCAACCATCATAAGTTTCTCCTACTGCAAGGCTTCCGTCACCTTCTGCAGCAACATAGAATTTTGATAGAAGGACTATTCCCTCGTCATAGCCGTAGTTTTCTGCCCATTCCTTGGCTCTTTCTTTTGAATATTTTTCATCATATTCAAGTTCAATAAGAATACAGCCTTCAAAGTCAAGGCCGAATTTTTTATATACCTTGAACATTGCGGAATTTATCTCATCTTCCGTAAAAATATCGGAATCTGAAATGATTTTTTCCGCCATAAAGCTTATTCCGCAGCCGGAAAAACTAAAAATCATAATAACAGCAAAAACAGCCGCCAAAAATTTTTTCATAAAACCTCCGTCCTTTTTTCGGTTCTTTGGTTTTATTATAGCGCGGCTGTTTTTATTTTCCATAGAGTTAAAGGAATCTTAATGAAAGATTAAGATTCCTTTTGTTTTACGGATACGCTTCCCCTATGTTCATCGGCATTCACCGTTATTTTAACAAAACCCTCCGCCTCAAATTCAAAACTTCCTGTTTCTGCGTTTTCTATTTCTATTATTTCTTCACCGGAAAGAGTTTTTACGATAATATCTATTTCTCCTTCTTCGGTTTCAACCTCTATTTCCATTTTTGAATCTGCTTTGAGAAACATAATATGGGATTTTTTTCCGTCAAGAAGATCATGGCGCTGGCTCCAGCTTTTTAATGTTCCGCTTTCAATAGACATAAACGCGCGGTAGCTGTCGCATCCGCAAAGCAAAAGAAGCGCCATGAGCACCGATATAATTTTGAGCACCGATTTTTTCATTCTGTCACCTCAGCTCGCTGTTTATAACCTGATCAAAAAGCTTTTTATAAAAAACTATCTGATAGTCAAGTTTTTCTATCCACATATTTTTGCTTGTTTCTGTTGCAAAATCAAGGTTTTTAAAACTTTCAAGCTTCTCTATCATCTTTTTTGTATGCGCATTTTTCTCTTCAAGGGACATTTCATCATATTTTACCCATTTAAGGTTTTCAAAAATCCTGTAGGCATCAAAGCGGTCAATATTATCCGCATCGCCGACCGTTTGGGCAAAAACCGTTCTTTCCCCGGGAAAATCCGCTTCGTCATCCACATGTATCGCTATTCCATAGCATATTTCCTCGATGATTTCCGGCTCCATTCCGATTTCTTTCAGGAATGGACGGGCAATTTTTGCGGAATATCTTCCGTGATTCCTTGCTTCTTCCCTTGTTTTGAATTCGTTTATATAAGAGATATCATGGAGAAGGCAGGCTATCACTATTGCGTCGGAATCCATTCCCTCTTTTTCCGCAATTATTTTTCCGATATTTGCAACTCTTACGGAATGCTCAAAGCGATAATCTTTTTCCGCCTTTTTATCGAAAAAATATTCGCTTTCGTCAAATTTCTGTTTAAGAAATGCTTTTGTAAGCTCAACGCAATTTTCTTTTCTCATTTTTTCTCCTTTACCGCTGCAAAAACGGTTTTTATCATTTGAATAACACCAACTATGGCAAGAATCGACGGAATTATCGCCAAAAATCCCATTGATTTAACAGCAGAACCGATCCAAAAGCTTCCGCCCATAACATATATGAACAGTTCACCCACCAAAAACAGTACAAAGCCAGCTGTAAAGTCTAATATCTTTACATTTAATTTTACTTTTTCTGTAACAAAAAGCCAGCAGATTATCATAAAAAGCGGTATGGCAGTAAACATAACACCTATTGTAAGATAGACAGAAGAGGCTTCTCCGCCTTTTATTACTGCATTTTTTGGGTTTTCCGGCTCATAGAGAATTGTTTTTATACTGTCGATTTCCGGAACTATTTCGCTTCCGTAATCCGTTTCAATATAATATTCCGCACCGCCGGAATAATAGACATATTTAAGGCGGTACGTTATGTCGCCGTCGCTATCAACGTCATAAACGCTGTAATCGCGTAAATATCCCGGTGCTTCGAACCAATCCTTTGTTTTTATTGCAAGAGAAACGCTTTCTTTTATTCCGAGAAAGAGGAAAATTATTCCGGCGAGCAGCGCGGATGAAAAGAGCAGGATTATTATCGCTTTTTTAAAATTAACTTTCACTGCATCGCCTCCCCTTTTTATTTTATTATATCACTGTTTTATTGATAAAAAAAGTCCGCCTTTTGGGGCGGACTATAGTTTTTTTATTCAAATTATGCTTTGCCGTTACAGCCGAGAACATCAACGATTTTATGGCGAACCATTTCTTTGATGTTTTCTCTTGCAGGTTTAAGATACTGTCTGGGGTCGAAGTGATCCGGATGCTCAATGAAATGCTGACGGATGGAACCGGTGCATACAAGGCGAAGGTCGGAGTCGATGTTGATCTTGCAGACAGCCATTCTTGCTGCCTCACGAAGAAGTTCTTCCGGAATACCGATGGCGTCGGGCATCTGGCCGCCATATTCGTTAACAATTTTTACCCATTCCTGCGGAACGGAAGAAGAACCGTGGAGAACAATCGGGAATCCGGGAAGGCGTTCTTCAACTTCTTTAAGAATGTCAAAACGAAGTTCCGGAGTGTGGCCGGGTTTAAATTTATATGCGCCGTGGGAAGTTCCGATTGCGATAGCAAGGGAATCAACGCCGGTTCTTTCAACAAATTCCTGAACCTGATCGGGTCTGGTATAGGAAGAATCCTCTGCGGAAACGTTTACGTCATCTTCAATGCCTGCAAGAGTTCCAAGTTCACCTTCAACACAAACGCCGTGTGCATGAGCATACTCAACAACCTGTTTGGTAAGAGCGATGTTATCCTCGAAGTCATATTTGGAACCGTCGATCATAACGGAGGTAAAACCGCTGTCGATGCAGTCGCGGCATATTTCAAAGTCTGCGCCATGGTCAAGATGAAGAGCTATCGGAAGACCGGTGTCATAAACAGCGGCTTCAACAAGCTTGGTAAGATAGATGGATTTCGCATATTTTCTTGCTCCGGCGGATACCTGAAGAATAAGAGGTGCGTTTTCTTCCGCTGCTGCTTCGGTGATACCCTGGATGATTTCCATATTGTTTACGTTGAAAGCGCCGATTGCATAGCCGCCTTCATAGGCTTTTGCGAACATTTCTTTTGTTCCAACAAGGGGCATAAAAATTCATTCCTTTCAATGCAATATTTTACAGTTTCATTTTATAACAAAAATCAAATGTTTTCAATAGATACCGGGATTTATTTGGTATTTATGCCGACAAATTTTTCCGGAAAGTTTCTTGCATAGTGGAAAAGGAACTGCTGGGCAATTCCGGCATAATCCGTAACGCAAGGAGGCATTTCTCCGCCTAGGGCAGCAATTACCCTTTTCATCCAAACATCCGCGGGACAGCGCTCCACCCTTCCAAGGCCGTATAGCAAAACACAGTCCGCAACCTTCGGTCCGACGCCATGTACTTTAAGAAGTCTTTCTCTCGCCTCATTAAGAGGCAACGTCATAAGAGATTCAAGGTCAAGAGTCTGTTCATATACCTCTTTTGAAGCGGCAGAAATATAATCTGCCCGATAACCGCAGCCAAGCTTTGCAAAGCTTTCTGTTGGCTCTTTTGCAAGTCTTTCCGCAGTTGGAAAAGAATATATTCCTTCTTCAATTTCTTCGCCAAAGGCGGCGCAAAGACGTTCAACGATACCTTTTATCCTTGCGATGTTATTGTTCTGGCTGATGATAAAAGTGATAAACGCTTCCCAGGGTTCCTGGCGAAGGACCCTTATTCCCGGAGCAAACTCACAGGCGGCGTTTATCATTTCGTTTGCGGAAAAATCCGCTTTAAGGGCATCGTAATCTCTATCAAAATCGAAATAATCGAACCAGATGTTTTTAAATTCTTCTTCGCTTGCGCCGATGAAAGTTATACCGTCCTCTTCCGGTCGGATTTTTCCCAAAACACCGCGGACAACGCCCTTCCATACTCCGTTTTCGTCCGGCTTCCAGCGGAAGCACTGGCCGCAGTCCAAAGTTTCCGGAAGAGAAAGCCTGCTTATATCGGTCACCTTTATTCCTTCGGCAGTCTTTTCGATTTTCATAAAAAAATCACCTTTTTTCTTTACTTTTTGTGCAGTTTTTTCGAGCATTTTCGCGCTGTTTTATGCTCATTTTTTGAGCACAGGTGCTCGAAAAAAGATTACGTAAAGTCTAATAAACTGTTTGTATGATTATGAATAAACTGTTTCCACAATGTTAAAACACCGGATTTTCCCTTAAAAACAAGCCTTTTTATTAAAAGTTTTCAACGTTTTCCACCAAGTTTTCCACAAAAGGGTTTAAAATAATATCCTATTTGTATAATTCCTGTTTCTTGAAAAACAACCAAAAAACGATGAATAAAACCGTACAAAATATAAAAAATATATATGGATAATTTTATACGGAGGTGCAGTGCAAAATGCTTCGCGGAGTAAACAAAAAGATCATTGAAATAAACAATGTGGAGGGCGGATATTTTGACCGTGTTCTTTTTTTCATAAGTGACGACAAAAGATCCGAACCGGATTCCGTTCTCAATAATCAGGCGGAAAAATATGTATCCGATACCTGCAGTCTAAAATATAAAAAACGGCTTTTAAGCGGAGAAACCGCAAAACTTATTTTTAAAATGGCTCTTTCCGCAGGAATCGGTCTTGCCATAGGAACCATGTTCCTGTGATTATTTTGTAAGGCGTTTTATAATAAGTTCGTGCTGGGGATACTGGCGAATAAGTTCTTCCCTTTCAAGAAGTTCAAAATCGCCGAATTCAAATCCCGGAGCAACCATGCATCCGGCAAGAGAATAGCCTGTTCCGTCCATGATTGCGCCGAAAATGGTGCCTTTTGGGATAAGTACCTGAGGCTGTTCCCCTCTTTCAATATCAACGCCAAGCTTTACTCTTTCAAGTTCGCCGTTTTTATTGATGATGTGAATAATCATCGGAACACCGGAATGATAGTACCAAATCTCATCAGATTTAAGACGGTGGAAGCGTGAAACATCCCTGTCTTTAAGAAGAAAATAAATGCTGGTCCAAAGTTTTCTGTTTCCGTCAAAGGCGGGATCTATTGCGGAAGCATCAACCATATCCTTTGATTTAAGGCATTCGTTATAGTATCCGCCTTCCGGATGTTCTTTCATATTGAGCTTCTCAACAAAATATTTACCTGTAAACAATTAAAAAAGCCTCCCAAAAAAATGATACATATATTGTACCATTTTTCGGGAGGTTTTTGAAGTGGTTAATCCGAAAATCTTATCTCGATTTCCCTCTTTTTATACATGTAATATATGGTTCCCAAAATAGCGCTTATCATCCAGCCAAGAGGATAACCAAGGGCTACTGCAGTAAAAGAATCCGTATATTGAGTTACAAAGAAAAGATATATCTGGCGGAAAACAACAAAGGAAAAAAGCCTTATGGCCGTTGGCATCCTTGTTTCGCCGCTTCCGCAAAGTGCGCCGGAAAGAACGGAGTTCATAGCAACAAGAGAATAGAAAGGCGTCATAAATCTAAGCAGGAAAACGCCGTATTCAATAACTTCCGCTTCTTTGTTAAACAACGCGATAAAATGAGGTGCAAATATAAGTATCGGTGCGGAAATCGCCGCCGTTGCTGCAACAGCCATGATAACGGCGTATTTCGTTCCCTTTTCCGCCCTTTTTACGTTGTGGACCCCGAGGTTTTGGCCAACGAAAGTCGTTATACTCATGGAAATGCTGTCCAGCGGGATTATTGCAAAATGGTCTATTTTGATATATGCGGACCATGCCGCCATTGCGGACGAACCGAAAGAGTTAATATAGGACTGGACAAATACGTTTGAAAAAGAGGTTATGCTCTGCTGCAATGCCGTTGGAAAACCGATATGCAGTATCTCGCGCATAACATAGCTGTGCATTTTTATTCTGTCCCAATGTAGCCTGAACATACCGCTGCTTTTCGTAAGGGTCATCATAACGAGCACCGCGGATATTATCTGTGAAAGAACAGTTGCATAGGCAGCTCCCGCAACGCCCATATTGAATCCAACAACAAATATAAGGTCAAAAACAATATTTACAAAAGAAGACGCAACAAGAAAATAGAGCGGTCTTTTTGAATCTCCTACTGCGCGGAGTATTGCTGCGCCCATGTTATAAATCATAAGTGACGCAACGCCGCTGAAATATATCGTAAGATATGTTTTTGATTCTACAAAAACATCGTCCGGGGTTTTCATAAATTCCAGCATATACGGAACCATAAAAACACCGATAACAGTTGCAAATATGCTCAGCACAAAAATCATCGCTATAGCGGTATGGACGGAATCCTGGACTTTCTTTTCGTTTTGAGCACCGAAATTCCTCGCAATAACTACCGATGCTCCGCTTGAAAGACCGGTAAAAAAACCGATGAGCATATTGATTATCGGCGTTGTTGTTCCAACTGCCGCAAGGGCCTGTTTGCTTACAAAGTTACCGACAACAATGCTGTCCACCGCGGTATAAAACTGCTGAAAAAGATAACCAAGCATCAAAGGGAGCGCAAATTTTATGATACGTTCCCAGATATTGCCTTCGGTCATAAGGGTTCCGCCTTTTGATGCCATAAAATCCGCTCCTTTCTTTTGTTCCATATTGAATAATAAACTTATATTTTTACATTTTCAATATCCTTTTGCCCTTTTCTCCGTTAAATATAAAAAGTAACCGAAAAAACATGCATATTTTGATTATTTTTATTCAGCTTCAAATTATATTGTTCATAACTTTTGTTTTTTGAATTTTTTGCTTCAAAACCCTTTTACAAAATAAGTTTTTGTGATATGCTATATAAAGAATTTTTTCAAAGGAGTTTAACATGAATTACATATATCTTGTTCTCGGCATTGTTCTCGGCATTGTGTTTCTTGGAAGAGGAAAAAACGCAAAACAAAAAAAATTTATTCCTTATGAAGCAAAGATGAAACTTAAAACAAAGAAGACCAATGAGCAATACGACGCATGGTGCAAAAACGAAGCAACCGGATGCAGCCTTGTCGGCCTTGGCTTTATTATTTTCGGCATTTCTGCAACTTTTATGGACAGCAACGCTCTTATAAGCACTATCATCTCCGTTGTTTCCCTTATCATTTTCATTGCCGGATTTATGATAAGAGTATATAACAACAAAAAGCATCTTGGGCACTACTTTACAAAATAATAAAAAATTATCCCGCTTTTGCGGGATTTTTTTATTTTTCGGTGCAACCTTTTTGCTTTTCTTTCGTGATATATGGATGAAAGGAGGTTTTTTTATTGGATGATTTAAAAATAATCGAGCTGTTTTTTGACAGAAAAGAATATGCCATTGCCGAAACGGAAAGAAAATACGGCTGTTATCTTTCAAAAATTGCTTATAACATCCTTTTCGATACCGAAGACAGCAAAGAATGCGTCAACGACACCTATATGAAGGCTTGGAACACCATTCCGCCGCAAAAACCGAATATCCTCAGAACTTTTCTCGGAAAAATCACAAGGCGCCTTGCCATAGATATTTTCCGCAAAAAGCACGCAGAAAAACGAGGGAACTCCGAATATGCCATTTCCCTTTCGGAACTTGACGAATGCATACCGGATAAATATTCCGCAGAAACGGAATTTGAGCAAAAAGAACTTTCTAAAAGCATAAACCTTTTTCTGGCTTCGCTTTCAAAAGAAAACCGGGATATTTTTGTCTGCCGTTATTTTTATTCCGATTCGATAAAGGAAATTGCCTCCTTTTTCGGAACAAGCGAATCAAAAATTAAAAGCAGCCTTTTCCGAAGCAGAAAAATTCTTAAAGACCAACTTTTAAAGGAGGGTTTTTATTTATGAAAGCAGAAGATATTTCCGAAGCGATGAATGACATAAATGAAGATTTTATTGAATCAGCAAATAACATAAGAAAAAAGAAAAACAAAAATTTAAAATGGCTCAAATATGCCGGAGCCGCCGCAGCCGCTTTCGTTATTGTTTTTACCGGCATAACATATAACCCCGGAAAACCGCCTTTGGAAGATGGAGAAAACATCCCTCCGCAAAACCCTTCGGAAAACGATCCGGAGGTGGGAGAAACTCAATACGGCGGACCGCTTCCACAGCTTGTTTTTGAAGAATCCGATGGTTTTGCCTATGGATTCGAAGGTTATCTTGCCTATGATATTTCCGAACTTGATAATGGAAACCCTTGGAACGAAAAAATAGTTTTTGAAACCCTTCCGGTTTTTGAAAACACATCTTTCCATCCAACCGGCCTTGTAAATCCCGGCATCGGCGAAAAAGCAATGCTTGAAAAAATCGAATTTTCCGCCCATGCCCTTGATGCAAAAATCAATGAAGTTGTCAAACATACTATCGGCGATACCACCGAGGGAACAGATATCCCTCCGGAAGTCCTAACTGTGGTTTATGCTTATTCAGATGCCTGTACCATCGAAGTTTCCGGAAACGGAACCATAACCGCACGTTTTGGTTATGATGAAAAAGTTTACAGAGAAGGAATCGAACTTCCGGATGAATACAGCTTCACTTATAACAAAACTTCCGACGGCGAGGCCTTTGAAACCATAAAATATATCTATGAAAATTACGGAGATTTTATCGGTCTTGATGAAGCGACTTTTGTCACTTCCGGAGATTACACTTTTGACGGTGAATTCAGCAGGAACTACCGCATCTACGATTTTTCCGGCGATGAAATAAGCGATATGCTGAATTTTGCTTTCAATGAAATTCAGCTTGCTCCCAACGACGAAGGAAAACTGATGCTCATAAGAATCAATGATAAGCTTTCCTGCGCAGAAAAAATCGGAGATTACCCTATCATTTCTATTGATGAAGCGACCGATATGCTTCTTGAAGGCAGTTACATCACAACCGTACCCTTTGATATGCCCGGAAAGAAATATATCTCAAAAGTTGAGCTGATTTATCGCAGCGGCACAAACGAAAATATATGGATGCCCTATTACCGCTTCCTTGTTGAACTTCCAGATGACGGAATGAACTATGCTAAAGGCCTTAAGAATTTCGGTGCATATTACGTTCCGGCGGTGGAGGCTGAATATATAACCGGTCTTACCCTTTGGAACGGAAGCTTTAATTAAAAAAACGGGCTTTTAAGCCCGTTTTTTTACAGTATTAACCTATAAATTTCAAGATCATCTGTTTTTCCTTCATAAGCAAAGCCGTTTTTTTCGGCAATATGTCTGCTTGCGGATTGATTTTCGTCACATTCGATAACAAGGCTTCTTATATCCAGAGTTTTTGAATATTCTATAAGCCTTTTTGTCAGTTCATCCGCAATTCCTTTTCCCCAGTAATTTCGGTTTAAAATCCATCCGATTTCACAATCATTGTTTTTGTAGCTGTGGAAAATCAGATGTCCTATTACTTTTCCTGTTTTCTTTAATTCAACCGCATAAATCAGGGGCGGTTCGCAAAGACCTGCGGTTTTAATAAAATCGACCGTTTTTTCCATATCAAAAACCGGTTCAACATATTTCATAACTTCCTCATCTGAAAGCACTTCATATAAATCTTTCGCATCTTCCAAACGAAAATTTCGAATTATACATCTTTCTGTAAAAATTTTCATTTAAATCCCCTCTTAAAAAATCCCGCAGAAAACTGCGGGTTTTTTTTATCTGTAATCGTCCATTTCAAAAGTGAAGGTTCCGACTTCGCCGAATTCGTCGTATTCGATTTCTTTTCCCGGAAGAACAAATCCCTTGCTGTGGGAAAGAGGAAGAACTTCAACCATTTCTCCCTTGTTTTCCATCCATTCAAGACGGCATACGATAATGCTGGTGCAGCAATAATAGATATCAACAATATCCGTTCTCATAGCAACATAATCCGCACCGTCATGGGAATAGCAAAGAGCCATGCAAAGTTCATCGCCCTCAAGAAGAGATTTTATTTTTCGGATAAGTTTTTCGTCCTTATTTTCTTTAATAAGTTCGTTTTTTATAAATTTTGCAACGGAA
This sequence comes from Oscillospiraceae bacterium, assembly GCA_017436125.1. Lineage (GTDB taxonomy): Bacteria > Bacillota > Clostridia > Oscillospirales > Ruminococcaceae > UMGS1668. Next base: position 15,574 of record JAFSDS010000068.1, read on the forward strand.
AGATAATTTTCTTTTCCTTTTTCGGAAAATCCATCCTTTGCAAGAATGTCAAAAACCTGTGAATCCTCCGGAAATCCTTCCATAAGAAGCGCAAGAGGATTTTCCTCAACGGCCTTGCGATAGGTCATAAGGCTTACGGTTTCGCCCTCTTTGATTTTTCCCTCAACAAAAGGAATTATGGGATCATAGCTGAAACGGATATAGTCTTCTCCGAAAAGCGGCGCTTCTTCAAAAAGCGTTTTTTCGTGATTATCAAGGCATTTTCCGCCATTGCGAACAACCCTGTAAAGTTCTGGAGCTTTAATCTCTTTCGATGCAGAAAACAGCGCTCCGGCTGTTTCCTCAAGAAGTTTATTTACATCTTCTTTGGAAAGATTTTCGCGTTTTTCAAGTTTTTCAAGCTTTTCTGAAAGTTCCTCGCTGTTAAATCCGTTAAGTTTTTCAATGGCTTCTTCGTATTTCATAAAAACCTCAATCGTTTATGATAATTTCTTCGGAATCGCTTAAAAGTCCAACGATAAAAAGAAAATATTCCGGGGCTTTTCCGTTTTCGATCCAAAGTATCTTTGTTCCGAAAATATCGTCGGCAGTTTTTACAAGATTTCCGCCGATGGCATCTATCGCCGGGCGGATATCATCTTCGTGGCGGCAGGGTTTTCCTTTTGGACGGGTACAGCGCTTGCATTTTGCGCAATGTCCGCCGTCAAGGGCAAAAGAACCCGGATTTGCTCTTTCAACGCCGAGTATCCATTTGCTTGCAAGAATGTAATTCTGGTGGCGGATGCCGAGAACAAGTTCATCTATCTGTTCTGCGGTCATTCCGTGCTCAACAAGGTCATCCTCAAGATACATTTTGAACGCAAAAAGGTGAAGATATTTATAATTGTTCCAATATTTTTCTTTAACGTCAAAAGCATAGGGCGGACAGCCCCATTTTGCGCCATAATTGGGACACATTTTGCAGCATTCGATAAAGCGTTCAACTTCGACAAATCCGTTTACATATTCCGCGGTAGTTATCTTTTTATAATCACGCTCGATGCTTTTTATTCCTTTTGCTTTTCTGAAACGAACCATTTTAATCACCTTTTATAAATAAACTACTGCTTATAATAACATAATAAGCCGTTTATTGCAAATCTTCCGCAAGTTTTTCCAAAATAACCCTGTATGCCGGAACATAAGTCTTTCTGTATTCATCGCTGTGGCTTACCATCTCACCGTTATATCCGGAAAGATATTCCGAAAGAGCATTTTGGGAAAAGGGTGTTCTTCCCTCTTCGGCAAGCTTTTTAAGAAGCTTTATTTTCGGTTCCAGCGGGGTTTTTCCACCGTAATTTGCGCTTTTTATAAAAACCTCACAAACTTTTTCCGGTAAAATGCCCATGGCTTTTGCTTTATGAAGATCAAGCCTTATATACCCTTCCCCTATCGGTTCAAAAATTTGAGCACCGTCATCCGCTTCGATGTTTTCCATCTCATTTCTGAGCATGCTCAAAGCAAAATCCTCATTTTTAACAAGATGTCCGCATCCGAATGCGCTTTGATAACAAAGTTTTACTGCGTCCTGCGGCATCATAAGGGGGTATTTTTCAAAATGGAAAAGAAGGATATTTTCAAATTCATCCATATTCCGTTCTCCTCCTAAATTAAAATTTACATTTCAAAAGTTGAATTTTATCATTTTGAAAGTATAATATAATTATAATAACATAAAACCATTCTTTTAAACAAGGTGCTTTTTGATGAACCATATTTTATCCGTAAAAGGAATTATCGGCATTACCGAAAAATATCTTAATATGAGGCTAAACCGTTCTGCGGCAGCTCTTTCATACTTTCTTATAATGACGCTTTTTCCCATGCTTATCTGCGTTCAGTGGATACTTGGCGTTTTCGGCGAAAATATTGTAACTTTCCTCGAAGAAATGTCTTCTATCATTCCTTCCGGCGTTCTTTCGATAATCGAAGATTACCTCGGCTATACAGGTTCACAGTCCAACGGACTTTTATTCATAGGCATCATCACGGCTATATATACCGGTGCGGCGGCATTCAGGATGCTTTCCGATTCCCTTCGGGAAATTTTTGAAAGCCGCGGCGGAAGCGACGCTGCAAGATTTGCCTTCAGCTTTGTTTATGCCATAGCTTTTCTTGTTGCGGTATATCTTTTTGCGATAATCGTTCTTGCCGGAAGATGGCTTATAACCCTTCTTGAACCGGTTTTTGAAATGATAGATTCCATAGATCTTATTGATCTTGCTTATTTATGGAACTGGTTCCGCTTTGTAATACTTGATGTTCTTTCGGCCGGAATGCTTTATGTTATATATTATTTCAGCGCATGGCGAAGCCCCTATCGGATGAAAATACTTCCCGGGGCAGTGATCGGATCCGTTCTTTTTACAGTTGTCAGCGGTGTTTTCTCCTGGTTCATAAGTTCTTCCGTAAGATATTCGACCATTTATGGATCCCTTGCCTCTGTTATCATTCTTATGCTTTGGCTTTATATTCTCAGCAATATCATTTTCATAGGCGCACTTGTAAATAAAGAGTTGAGCGACCACCGAAACGACCCGAAAATGAAACTTCATACCGATATTCACAGTTTTATAAAAAAGAAACAGTAAAAAAAGCTCCCGTTTACCGGGAGCTTTTATAATATTTGTCAATAAGTCCGAAAACGTCCTTCGGTTTTCCTCTGAGAATAACCCTTGGCGTTTTGTATAATCCGTCAAGGCTGAAATTTATGTCTTTATATTCCCCATTGCTTATACTATAACAGAAAAATTCAGAAGTAGCTTTAATATCAGCACCCGGCATATCAAGGATAACGCAGGTTTCTTCTTCCTTTTTACTGTCATTAAGCATAAAATCATAAACAACGCTGTTATTCTTTGCAACGATACTTGGACGCACCGCAGGATTTTTAATAAAAGAATCCACTTCTTCCGGGGTAAAATGCCACATTCCGTTTATCTTTTCCCCTTTCAGTATTCCGGAAGCGATATAATTGCGGATAGTGCGGTCGGTAAGACCGGTTATAAGAGTCAGATGGCTTATAAGATAAAGTTTTTCTTCCATTTTTGAAAACTCCTTTTTACAATTTATCCTGCAGGCTATGATTAAATTATAATGCCCGCTCCGAAAGTTTTCAATTTGAAATAATGGGAGTTTTTCATAGATGCAACCAATAGTTGACATGGGGTTGGTGGACTGCAACCGATTTTATATGATAACATATCCTCACGGAGGTGATTTATATGACTCTTGGCGAAAGAATCGCAAAATTAAGAAACGAATGCGGGTATTCCCAGGAATATATCGCCGAACAGCTCGAAGTTTCCCGCCAGGCTGTTTCGAAATGGGAAAAGGACTTATCTTCCCCGGATACCGAAAACCTTATAAAACTTGCGGAAGTTCTTAATACTTCCGTCCAGTTTCTTGCAACGGGAAAAGATTTTTATTTTCCGGAAGGAAAACCGCTTCCCGAAAAGAAAAAATTAAAAATCACAAAAGAAAATCTTCCGAAAATAATAAAAACCGTTGTTATCACAATAATAATCATTTTTGCTGCGGCGTATATCCTTTTTGGATTTTTTGCGCCGGTCATATATGATTCCGGTGCCTGTTCCGGCGGTTACCGTACTTTTCTTTTTGAGAAATATTCCGAACAACTTACGGAAAAATTCCTAACCAATCTTGAAAACAGCGGTGAACTGCACCCGGATTTTGTTTCCGCTGTTCCTTTTGGAGAAAGCATAGATATGACCGCATCAAAAGGAAATATATGGCTCACTTTTTCGATAATCTGCGAAACAAAATCCGGAAATGAATACGCTTATCGGGTAACATTCAAAGGAAAACGCATCTGGTACGATACTTATATCTGGACAACGGTTTCCATTGTCGGTTCCGATAATCCTTATACTTGATGAAAAGCAAAAAAATCCCTCCGGTTTTTCCGGAGGGATTTTAATTTAAAGCTCTTTTTTCGCTTTATAAATTCTTTCGAGTGTTGCTTCAAGAACTTTTTTCGGGCAGGCAATATTGATTCGCTCAAAGCCGATCCCGCCTTCTCCGAATACATAGCCTTCGTCAAAAATCGCCTGAGCTTTGTGTATCATAAAATCCTCAAGCTCTTTTTCATTCATTCCCCATGCGCGGAAATCAAGCCACATGAGGTATGTTCCCTGAAGGCGGTGGACTTTTACTTCCGGCATATTTTCCGCAACAAATTTTTCAACAAGCTTTCTGTTTTCATCAAGGAAAGCCAAAAGTTCCTCAAGCCATTCTTCGCATTTATCGTATGCAAGCTCGCAGGCTTTGTATCCGAAAATATTGAGGGAAAAATATCCCCTCGCGGCGGTCATTTTGTTTCTGTATTCCTCGTTTGGAATAAAGATGTTGGAAGTCTGAAGTCCCGCAAGGTTAAAGGTTTTGCTGGGTGCTGTGCAAATTGCGCAGTTGTTGAGATACTTTTCCTCAAAAGTGCCCATGGAAACATGTTCAAATCCCGGCATGATAAGGTCAAAATGTATCTCGTCGGAGATGATGAAAACATTGTTTTCAAGGCAGATCTCGCAGAGCTTCAAAAGCTCCTCCTTTGTCCAGATGCGGCCAATGGGATTATGAGGGCTGCTGAGGATGCAGAGGGTTGTTTCCGGTCTTGCGGCTTTTTCGGCAAAATCCTCAAAGTCAATGGTATATTCCGTTCCGTTAAGAATAAGTTCGCTTCCGAGAACGGTTCTTCCGTTGGCTTCAACGCTGGAATAGAAAGGATAATATACCGGAGTGAGCATGAGCACAGAATCGCCGTCTTTTGTAAATGCGCCAACCATTTCCTTGATTGCGGGAACAACGCCGGCAGTCATTACAAACCATTCCTTTTTCGGAGAAAAACCGTGGCGGCGTTCCATCCAGGAAATTACGCTTTTATAATAATTTTCTGTTTCGCCGGTATAGCCGAGAATGGTCTTATCGAGATAATCTTTAAGGCCTTCGATAATTGCGGGCGGATTTTTAAGCTCCATATCCGCAACAGAAAGCGGAACTACCTCGTCGCCCGCTTCCGGAAGCTGGGCATACATGCCTTCCCATTTATGGGAACCTGTATTTCTTCTGTTAACAAGGGTTTCAAAATCGTATTTCATCTTGCCGCTCCTTATTCCTCAATGCCTTCCATCTCTTTTTCAACAAAAGCCTCACAGGATTTCATGGCTTCAAGAGTTTTTTCAAGAAGCTCGCCAAGTTCCCAGCCAAGGCGCTCTGCGCCGAGTTTTATAACGTCGCGGCTGCATCCGGCTGCAAACTTTTTATCCTTGAATTTTTTCTTTACACTGGAAACATCCATATCCATGCAGCTTTTTGAAGGACGCATTTTTGCCGCAGCCCAGATAAGACCGGTAAGCTCGTCCGCTGCATAAAGAACCTTTTCCATAAGATGTTCCGGCTCAACGTCGGAAGTCATGCCGTAGGCATGGCTGCAAACCGCATGGATGAATCTTTCATCAAAGCCGGCTTCGGAAAGAAGTTCCGGTGCTTTAATGCAATGTTCTTCCGGCCAGTTTTCAAAGTCAACGTCATGCAAAAGACCGACGGTTGCCCAAAAATCCGCTTCATCGCCAAAGCCGAGTTCGTTTGCATACCAGCGCATAACGCCTTCAACGGTATAGGCATGACGGATATGGAAAGCAACTTTATTATATTTTTTAAGGGTTTCAACAGCAAGCTCTCTGTTCATTTTGTCCTCCTTGGGGTCAGCCGAGTTTTTCAAGCGCCTCGGTTACGGGTTTGAGCCAGTCTTCGGTGCAATATTCGATATCGCCTGCGTCGCATTTTGCGGCAACGGTGGGATCCATGGGAATCTTTGCGGTTACGGGGATACCGTATTTTTCCGCTATCTCATCGATATGGCTTTCGCCGAAGATGTTATGAACTTTTCCGCAGTCCGGGCATTTGAATCCGGACATATTTTCAACAACCGCAAGAACGGGAATATCCATCATCCCGGCCATTTTTACGGCTTTTTCAACGATCATTCCAACAAGTTCCTGAGGGGAAGTTACAACAACGATTCCGTCAACAGGAAGGGACTGGAATACAGTAAGCGGAACATCGCCGGTGCCCGGAGGCATATCGACGAACATATAGTCAACGTCATTCCAAACAACATCCTGCCAGAATTGTTTTACTGTTCCGGCAATAACAGGTCCGCGCCATACAACGGGCTCGGTTTCATCCTGAAGAAGAAGGTTTACGGACATAACTTCGATGCCGGTTTTGCTCATTTCCGGAATGATTCCGGCTGCGCTTCCGGTTGCTTTATTGGTGATACCGAAAGCCTTGGGAATGGAAGGACCGGTAACGTCCGCATCGAGTACGGCGGTTTTATAGCCAAGACGCTGCATATTTGCGGCAAGAAGAGAGGTAACAAGGGATTTGCCAACGCCTCCTTTTCCGCTTACAACACCGATCACGTGTTTGATATCGGAAAATTCGTTCTGATCAACGAGAAAACTTTCGGGAGCCTGTCTTGAAGAACAGTTCTGTCCGCAGTGTTCACAATCATGATTGCATTCGCTCATTTTTGCAAAAATCTCCTTTTCTAATTTTTCAATACTTGATTAGTATAACACTTTTTCAGCAGAAAGTTAACATATAAATATGTTATTTTTTAAATTTTAACATTTTTGCAAAATAGGGTCGCTTTTTGTCAAAAAGTGTGGTATAGTTCTTTTATGATTGATTTTTTAGGAGAGTGTTCAAATTGGCTTCAACAGCAGTTTTCGGCGTTGCTTTCGTCGATATCAAGGGATTCCCATTCGAAAAATATATTCCCACCGGCACAAATCTTGGAAATATCACTATTGTTCACGGCGGTGTTTCCCGCAATGTCTGTGAGGACTTTGCAAATGTCGGAATGCCCGTTGACTTTGTAAGCGTTACCGACCATACCATCATTGGTCAGGACGTTGTTGACCACCTTCAGAATATTGGCGTAGGCACCGACTACATCACCCTTATCCCCAACCGCGGCGTTGGAATGTGGCTTGCGGTCATGGACGAAAAAGGAGACCTTGCAGGTTCCACCTCACAGATGCCGGACCTTGATGCCCTTGAAGCTTTCATCGGTGCGAAAGGTGAAGAAATTGTTGCAAAATGCGAAAATATCATTCTCGAAATTGATATGAACGAAGCTATTGCAGAAAAAGTTCTTTCCCTCGCTGAAAAATATAATAAAAAAGTCTATGTTATAGTCGGCAACCTCAGCATCATCGGAAAACGCCCCGATTTTCTCAGCAGAGTTGACTGCTACATCTGCAACGAGATAGAAGCAGGAAAATTCTTTGAAATGGATCTTGAGGATTATACCCCCGATCAGATGCTCGAAGTTGTTAAAGTAAAATCCGCAGAACTTCGTGTTCCCTCCATGGTAGTTACCATGGGCAAAGACGGCGCTGTTTTCTATGACAGCCGTACCGGTGAAGAGGGCCACTGCCCCTGCTGCCCCTGCAAGCTTGTTGATACCACCGGCGCAGGCGATGCTTTCCTTTCCGGAACCGTTATGGGTCTTACAAAGGGATACAGCCTTGAAAAGGCCGTTAAAGCCGGAACTTATCTTGCTTCCGCAACTATTCAGGTTGCAGAAAGTTCCTGCCCCAAAAACCCGAAGTTCTTTGAACAGTTTGAAGATTGATTTTAAAGATATAGCATAGGCAGACGGATAAAACCGTCTGCCTTTTTCGTTTTAAAGGAGTTGATATCATGAATTTTGAAGAGCTTTATCAAATAAAGGACGAAGCCGAACAGATAAATAAAACCTATGAGATATTCAACGAGGACAAAAGACTTTGTTCAAAAGCCGGAAGAGTTGAATTTCTTACAACGGTAAAATATATCGAAAAATATCTTGAGCCCGGCATGAAGATACTTGATATCGGTGCCGGAACAGGCGCATACAGCTTTTATTTTGCCGAAAAGGGTTATGAAGTTTCCTCTCTTGAACTTGCCGACAACAATATCGCGGTTTTTAAAAGAAAACTAAAACCGGAACATAAGATTGAGCTTATTCAGGGCAACGCCGTTGACCTTTCGCATTTTGACGATGAAAGCTTTGACATCGTACTCATGTTCGGCCCGCTATATCATCTTCACAACGAAGAGGGCAGACAGAAAGCCATTGCTGAGGCAAAGCGCGTTGCAAAAAAAGATGCTGTTTTATTCTTTGCTTTCATAGAAAACGATATGATCTTTCTTACAGAAATGAACTATGACCCTGGTTACATAAAGGGAAACACTTATAACCACGAAACATTTAAAACGGAGGACTTTCCCTTTGTTTTCCATACCCTTGATTCCTGCCGTGAAATACTCAAAAACGGCGGAATAAAAATCATGCACGAAGTGGCTTCCGACGGTGTTTCCGAGCTTATTGCGGATAAGATAAACGCTATGGATGACGAAGATTATGAAACATATCTCCGCTATCACTATTACTGCTGTGAAAAGCCGGAAATGCTTGGAAGAAGCAACCATCTTTTGTTCGTTGGAAGGATGTAAATAAATGAAAAATATCGTAAAACTTACGGATAAAACTGTTCTTGGAATTGATGGCATAACTTATGCAAAACCCCGATACACCTCAAGAGCAGTCCTTCGTGATCCGCAGGGAAAATTTGCCGTTATGATTATGAAAAATGTTAATTTTCAGCTTCTTCCCGGAGGAGGAATCGACCCCGGCGAAGATAGCGTTTCTGCTTTACGCCGTGAAATCCTTGAAGAAACCGGTTGTTCATGTGATCACATTAAAGAAATCGGAATTGTTGAAGAAAATCGCGCCCACTGCAATTACACACAGGTATCTTACTATTATTTTGTGCATACAAACGGAAAAATCGCAGAAATAAGCCTTACCGAAAACGAAAAAGCCACAAAAACCGAAGTTCATTGGAAGAGTTTTGAAGATGTTTACCGTCTTATTACTGAATTCATCCCAAAAACAGAACAGCAAAAGTTCCTGCGCGCAAGAGATACTGCTGTTCTTGAAGAAGTTAAAAACTCTTTTTCCGAATACACAACAATTCTTCATGTTATGAAAAAATCAACATGGGAAGAACGTAAAAACAAGGATTTCTGGGGAAAACGCAACATTGATACCGAAGGGTTTATCCACTGTTCACAACCGGAATATTTCTGGCGTGTTGCTCCGAATTTTGATAAAATCACCGATGAGCTTGTTATCCTATGCATTGACGAAAACAAGCTTTCATCCAAGGTGCTTTATGAGGACGGCGATAACTGCGGAAGAAGCTATCCCCATATTTACGGAACCGTAAATAATTCTGCCGTTACGGCTGTCCTGCCTTTTATTCGTAATGAAAACGGCTGGGTAAAAAATAAGGAACTTGAAAATTTTGAGGATAAATAATATCCGCACCTGCTCTCTTGAAGAATGTTTTTCTTTATGATATTATATAAAGTAGCTTTATTTTTGACTGGAGGATATTGAATGATCGGTGCAATTATCGGCGACATTGCCGGAAGCATATATGAATTCAACAACATAAAAACAACTGATTTTCCGCTTTTCAGCGAGAATTGTTTTTTCACTGATGATACCGTAATGACCGTTGCGGTTGCGGAAGCTCTTCTTAAAGGCGGAAGAAACGAAGCAAAAACCGAAAAAGAAATGGTAAAAGCCATGAGAAAATTCGGAAAAATCTATCCCGATGCCGGCTACGGCACCCGTTTTAAGGAATGGCTTTCCTCTTCCGATCCCAAACCTTATGGCAGCTTTGGCAACGGAAGTGCAATGCGTGTTTCTCCTGTTGCATGGTTTTTCCACAGTCTTGAAAAGGTTGAAAAATATGCCGAAATAAGCGCAAAAGTTACTCACGACCACGAGGAAGGCATAAAAGGCGCAAAAGCCACCGCTGTTGCAATTTTCATGGCAAGAAGAGGCTATGAAAAGGACTATATCAAGCGCTATCTTGAGCTTAAATACAAATATGACCTGAGCCGCACCCTCGATGAGATCCGTCCGGAATATCAGTTTGACGAAACCTGTCAGGGAACTGTTCCCGCTGCTTTCCGCGCTTTCTATGAGGCAGAAAGCTTTGAGGATACCCTTCGCAAGGCAATTTCCCTCGGAGGCGACAGCGACACCCTTGCGGCTATCGCCTGCAGCATTGCGGAAGCATATTACCCCATTCCCGAAGAAATCAAAAACGCCGCCCTTGCAAAGCTTGATAAAAAGCTTCTTGCTGTACTCAAAAAATGGGATGAGGACCTCAGTGTAACCCCCTCCGCTTTTGAAAAGCGCGATATCATGGCTTATGCAGATTATCTTCTTACTAACCCCCGCACCGAACGCAGAACTATCACTCACCCGGACACTTCACAAAACTATGTTGTTCCGGAATACAGCGAAACTATGTATAACTTCATCCATGACGCTGTTGAGTGTCCCCTTTTCCGTGATGACTATGTCCAGATCCTTGCAAACCACAACATTAGAAGCCACCAGGACATGGTATGCGAAGTCTGTGATGCTTCCGAAGTTCTTCTTGAAGCAATGTTCACCGTTATCATAAGTGGCGAAAAAGTCCATCCTGGAAATGTTGCATGGGCTGCCGAAGACGGAATCCTCGGCGACATTATGTTCTATCTTCGCAAAAGACACGAGGAAAACGAAGCAGAAGAATAAATTTTCATAAAAAAACACCCGGCAAAAGCCGGGTATTTTTTATGCTTTTATTTTGTTGAGTTTTTCCATTACAGCAAACATCAGCAAAAGAAGTCCGCAAAGATAATACGGCAAAAGCCCTGCGGAAATATGATTTGCGATGATTCCGAAAATCGGCGGCATAAAACAGCTTCCTATATAGGCGCATGCCATCTGGACACCGACTATCGCCTGGGATTTATCCGCACCGAAATGTGACGGAGTTGAATGGATGACACAGGGGTATATCGGTGCGCAGCCCAAACCGACAAGAACTATACCGGCCATGGCTGTTTTTTCGCCAAAGGGCAAAAGCATCGCCGCAACGCCAAGAGTAATTACCGCCTGACCAAGACGAATCATATTTTTGTCGTTCAGTTTATATGTAATAAACCCGCTTATTCCCCTTCCAACTGTTATTCCCGTATAAAAGAGGGTTGCAAGTCCGGCGGCAGCTTCCTCCGAAACGCCGAATTCCATAACAAGATAGCTGCTTGCCCAAAGACCGGCGGTGCTTTCGAGAGCACAGTAACAGAAAAACGCTGTCATTACTTCTTTTGCGCCCGGAATGGCAAAAATCTCTTTTATGGAAAGCGCCTTTGTTTTTTCTACGCTTTCTGCGGAGGGTTTGTCCTCTTTCCAGAGAGGAAGAGTCATAAAAAGAACGGCGGTGAGCGCTATCTGAACAAAGGATACCCAGCGGTAGCCGAGATTCCATGTTCCGTTTGTCATGGCCGCAGAAAGGATATAAGGACCGGCGGAAGCTCCGATTCCCCACATACAGTGGAGCCAGCTGAGATGGCGGCTCGCGTAATGGACCGCCGCATAGTTGTTTATGGATGCGTCAACGCCTCCGGCGCCAAGACCGTACGGAACAGCAATAATGCAGAGCATTATAAAAGAATCGCTTACGGAAAATCCAAAAAGCGCCGCCGCTGTAAGCGCAACGCTCATGGCAGTAACTTTTCCTGTTCCAAAGTGCTTTGTCATTCTGTCGGAAAGAAGGCTTGAAGCAATAGTTCCCATACAGATTATCATGGAAATTATGCCCGCATAGGAAACCGGAACACCGAATTCCTGCTGCATGGTGGGCCATGCTCCGCCGAGAAGCGCATCCGGAAGACCAAGGCTGATAAAAGATATATATATGATTGCAAGAAGCAGACTGAACATATAAAACTCCTTTTTAAAATGCTTTTATCATTATATCACAGCTGTCAACAATCATTTTTTACCGTTGGTTAAAAATTTTTTTTACTGTCTTTCTTTTCGGTGTATTCAAATCCCGAAAAAACCGTGTTATCATTTAGCCATGGTACCATAAAACATTTTTTGGAGATAGTGATATGAAATCAAACATCAGCGAAAACATCAGATTTTACAGAAAAGAGAAAAATCTTACCCAGGAACAACTTGCTGAAGCAATGGGTGTTTCCGTCGGGGCTGTTTCAAAATGGGAAGGCGGAATTTCTGTTCCGGAACTTTCGCTTATCATGGAGCTTTCCGACTTTTTCGGGATCTCCGTCGATGCGCTTCTCGGCTATAAAATGCGAGATAATACAGCCGCAGAAACTGCAGAAAGGCTTCGCATAATGCGTTCGCAAAAAGATTATACCAACGCATTTTCCGAAGTTGAAAAGGCCGTTCAGAAGTTCCCGAACAATTTTGATGTTATCTATCAGGGCGGCGGACTTCTTTACTTTCTTGGGCTTGAAAAAGACGACAGAAAAGTCGTGCTCAAATCGAAGGAGCTTCTTGAGCACGCACTCAATCTTATCGACCAGCCCCATGCTCACAATGTCGGCAAAAGCGATATCTATGACGATCTTTCCGGAATCTGCTTCATCCTTGATGAATGTGAAAAAGGCCTTGATATGCTTAAAGAACATAACGAAGGCGGAGTTTTTGATGCAGAAATCGGCTATGAGCTTGCTTCTTCCTTCAAGCGTTATAAAGAAGCCCTACCCTATCTTTCCGATGCTCTTGTAAGAAATCTTACGGACCTTTTCAAATGTATCATCGGCTTTGCAAATGTTTATGAAAACCGCAGAGAATTTGAAAAAGCTTTTGACGCAGTAAAAATCTGTTATGAAATCAACGAAATGTTCCGTGTTCCCGGAACGGTTTCATATTTGGATAAAGGCAGCATCGTTTTGCTGACTGCATGCGCACAGATATGTGAAAAACTCGGTGATGAGGCCGGCATAAGAAAATATCTTCTTGAGGCCAAATCCGTTGCGGAAAATTTTGACGCAAATCCCGATGATTCCGCAAAAAATGTAAAATTTTACGAAAAGGATATTCCCGCTTCCGCTGCGGACGATTTTGGCGAAACGGCAATCGCCACCATCGAAAATGTCATAGCCTGGGAAAAAGAAAAATATCCGAAAACCTGTAAAATCTGGCAGGAGATTAAAGAAATATAAAAAGACGAGCACCGGTTTTTATTCGGTGCTCATCTTTGTTATATCAGATTTTCTCGCATCTGCCGACTTTTGCTTTTGGGGAAATTTCAACACTTTCGCTATACTGCACAAGGCCGATATCGCAGTCTTCGCCAATCATAACATATTTTCCGGTAACGGTTTTTGCGCTTGTGTGCTCGATGATTATTTCGTCACCTTCAATTGATTCCGAAACAGCGAATCCGAATTTTTTTCTTCCGAAAAGTTTTTCAACAATTCCTTTTCCTCGGTAATTTTCAATTATAATCTTGCTTCCGCCGATGCTTTCTGCCTTTGATCCATAAGAATTTGAAAGTTCGATTCTGAGATTTTCCGCGTTGATAAGCCCTCCGCAGGAAATGCCGCCGGTTATATAAGCATCTTCTGCTTCAAAATCTCCGGAAACTTTAAGTCCGCCGCTGATTTTTACTTCCGCTCCGCGGAGGGTTCCGCCGCATTTGAAACCGCCGGAAACTGAAATTTTTTCATCAGAAGCGCAGTCGCCTTCAACTTTGAAAGCTCCGGAAACTTTTATTATATCGGAAGAAAGTCTTCCTTCGTTTTTCGCGCTTCCGGAAACGTAAAATTCTTTTGAGGAAAGGGTTCCGCGGTTGCTGAAAGCTCCGGAAATATGCATATCACCATCGCATTCAATATCGGAATTTCCGGAAAAGGCTCCGGAACAACGGAATTCTTTGCAGCGGATAAGGCCTTCCGATTTTACGCTTCCGCTGATTCCCACTTTATCATATTCGCCGGCGGTAATTACGCCGGAACCTGCAATTTTCATATCCATAATATACCTCCGTCAAAATTTAAGGATTTCGCTTAAATCTGTGCTTTCGCCGTTTTCAAGCACCCTTTTTATGCTTTTTATATCTTTTATTCGGAAAGTTTTTTCACCAAAAACCGTATCTATGACTATTTTTGCGTTGTTTTCCTCATCACCGGAAATTTTTTTCGCCAGTTCATCAAGAAGGATATCCTCTTTATTTGAAAGAATCAGTTCCACCCTTTTAAAAATAAGATCCTTTGGAAAAAAAGTTTCCTGGCCGGTTACAGTGGATCTTTTTATGAACCATTCTTCCGGAATAAGTCCTTTGCGCTTCCATCGGTAAAGAGCACCGTATGATATGGAATATTTTTCAAGAAGCAGTTTTTTCGATATAAGATTTTCTTCGGGCTGCATTTTTCTGCCTCCTTTTTTTGATTTCTCCGGAGTGCGTAACATTGTTACGCACTCATTATAACGTAACATTGTTACGCTGTCAATAGAAATCCTGAAAATTTTCTAAAAAAAAATGGAAGCACCCCATTTGGGGTGCTTCCGCTTTTTTTCTATTCGTTTTTATATGCTTCATTCTGGGGAATCATTATTATCTCGTTAAGGTGCCCGATTATAAACCTCTGTGCCTCGATATTATAATAGTTTTTGCTGTATTCACGGTAGAACTTATTTATTTCCCAAAAATTTTCGATTCCGAGGGATGTTCCCTTTTCTGTTGGAACGCGGTTTTTGGTTTTTGTTTTTTCGTCAAAAACAAGTTCAAGATATCCGTGCTCAAGAAGATATTTAGTTATCTGGACCGGGGTTATCTTTTCTCTTCCTGCCGCTTCGTTTATTCTTTTTGCAAGAAGCTTTACTCCGACGGGATCTTTTGTAACCTCGATTTTTTCAAGGACTTCCGGCCTAAATCCATGATTTCTCACTTTCTTTGCGGCGGCCCTTTCGGTATTTACTATATCCGAAAGCTTTTTTGCAGAAAGCAATTTTTCAAGGCTGGTAAAAGCCTTTGCGTAAACGCCTCCGCATTCCCGGATTATCGGAGTATCGAGTTTTTTCCATTCCTCAATTTCAAAACGGTAATAATTCATATTTCCGTTTTTGGAAGGAAGGGATTTTATCTCTTCCCTTTTAACAACTTCTGTCTTTGATATCTTTCCGTAATAGCGGATACAGCCGTCCTCATCACCGAAAGTTCCCGCAGGAAGATAAAGGGCGATATATTCCACCGGAAGCATGCTTTTCGGGATGACCGCTTCCGGTATATGATAAAACTTTTCTTCAAAGTTAACTTCAAACTGTTTTCTGTTTTTAACTGTTCCGATAAGTACTTCGTGTTCCATAAATGCACGCCCTTTTTACTTTCTATAAGGTTAAAATATTACAATTATTATATTGCGTCAAGCGATATAATTCTTTTTGTCTATTATGCACATATAATTTTAGGATTTTATAGTTAAAAAGCCGAAAAAAATATTTTTCTGCCTTTTTTTGATTTTAATTACAAAATTCGTTAAAATATTCATATACTTTGTTGTTTTTTTGTAGAATTTTAACTAAAATGCTTGAAATTTTAAAAAAATCAGTATAAACTTAAAACAAGTTTTTAATATTTTATAGCGTATCAAATCCAACTGTTTTTGAGGAGGCCGTCTTCTATGAAAATTCTTGAAGAAAGAATCTTAAAAGATGGAGTAGTGCGCGCCGGTAATGTCCTGAAGGTTGATTGCTTTTTAAATCACCAGATGGACATTTCTCTTTTTCAGGATATGGCAAAAGAATGGAAAAAACGTTTTGCCGATAAAAAGATCAACAAAATCCTGACTATTGAAGCTTCCGGCATCGCTATTGCCTGCATTGCAGCAACCGAATTTGACAATATTCCTGTTGTTTTTGCAAAAAAAAACGAAAGCCTTAACATCGACGGAGAAATATATTCTTCAAAAGTTTCTTCTTTCACCAAAAAACGCGTTTATGACGTTTTTGTAAGTAAAAAATACCTCACCCCTGAAGACCATGTTCTTATTATTGATGACTTCCTTGCAGTCGGAAGTGCACTTAACGGTCTTATCGATATAGTCGAACAGTCCGGCGCAACCGTTGAAGGACTTGGTATTGCCATTGAAAAAGGATTCCAGGGCGGCGGAGATAAACTCCGCGAAAAAGGATATCAGCTTGAATCCCTTGCGATCGTTGATGTTCTTGATGCGGAAAACGGAACCATCAAATTCCGTGAATAATTATTGTTAAGAATGCATTGAAAGTGCATTTTTATAAAAAGCTTTTAAAAAAAGCACAAATATTAGGAGGAAAAGCATGAAAAAATTTCTCGCTCTTATTCTTGCACTTGTTATGGTTCTTTCTTTCGCAGCATGCGGAAATGAAGAAACCCCCAACGGAAACGATGATTCCGAAGTTCTTACCAACGAAAACATCAAAATCGGTTTTGTACACGTAAGTGACCCTTCCGACATGGGCTACACCTACAACCACGATCTCGGAACCTGGAAAATGGCTGAAAACCTTGGCATTTCCGAAGATCAGATCATCAACAAATACAACATCGGCGAAGACGAAGGCTGCGCAACCGCTATCGAAGAACTTGTCGAAGCAGGATGCGACATCATCTTTGCAACCTCTTTCGGTCACGGTGACTACATGACTGAAGCAGCAGCAAACCATCCCGAAATCCAGTTCTGCCATGCAACCGGTGCACAGGCAGCAGGCTCCGGCCTTTCCAACTATCACAACTATTTCACCTCCATTTACGAAGCACGTTATATCGCAGGCGTTGCAGCCGGCCTTAAACTCAACGAGCTTATCGCAAACGGCACCATCACCGAAGACGAAGCAGTTATCGGTTATGTTGCAGCATTCTATTTTGAAGAAGTTATTTCCGGTTTCTCCGCATTCTATCTTGGCGCACGTTCTGTTTGCCCTTCCGCAACCATGATCACTCTTAAAGCTGACTCCTGGTCCGACCCTGTTAAAGAAGGTCAGATCGCACAGTCCCTTATCGATCAGGGCGCTGTTCTCATCAGCCAGCATTCCGACAACACTTCCCCTGCAACCACTGCTGAAGCAGCAGGCCTTTTCCACTGCGGCTATAACTCCGATATGAGCGAAGCAGCCCCCAAAGCATCCATCATCTCCGCACGTGCTGACTGGTCCATTTATCTCACCTATGCTGTACAGTGCGTTCTTGACGGTGAAGAGATCGTTACCGACTGGTGCGAAGGTTATGCTGAAGGCGCAAACTTCACCAGCCCTCTTAACGAAGCTGTTGCTGCTCCCGGCACTGCAGAAAAACTTGAAGAAGTTGCAAACGGCATCAAAGACGGTTCCGTTCATGTATTTGCAGGTCCTTGGTCCGGTTACTATGTATGGGATAACACCCCCTTTGAATGTGCTGAAGGCGAATGGGTAGAAGAATCCGAAACCCAGTCCGCTCCTTACTTCGGCTACATCATCGATGGCATTACCCGCCTTGACGCATAATTATTTTTCCAATAAATTGGGGCCGTTTTTATGGCGGCCCCAATTTGATTTTTTCCGGAAATGAAAAAACGGAGAAAAAGGTGTTTTTCCTTCGTTTTTTGACTTTCGGAAAATTGTTTTTTTCCAAAAGTTTTATTATTTAATCTTTTTTTGAGGAAGGGTGGTTTTTTGGAAAACGCTGCAATACAGCTTAAAAATCTTACCAAAAAATTCGGAAGCGTTATCGCAAACGATAACGTAAGCCTCGAGATACGCCGCGGCGAAATTCTTGCTCTTTTGGGCGAAAACGGAAGCGGCAAAACAACTCTTATGAATATGCTCTCCGGTATCTATTATCCGGACGGAGGCCAGATTTTTGTTGACGGGAAAGAAGTTATCATCGGTTCCCCGAAAGAGGCTTTTGACCTTGGCATTGGTATGATACATCAGCATTTTAAACTTGTTGACGTTCTTACCGCCGCAGAAAACATGGTGCTCGGCATCAAAGAAAACGGCCGTCTTAACACCAAGACCATCGGCGACAAGATGAAAAAAATCTGTGAACAGTATGGTTTTAATGTTGACCCCGATAAAAAGATCTATGATATGTCTGTTTCTGAAAAGCAGACTGTTGAGATTGTAAAAATGCTTTACCGCGGCGCGGATGTTCTTATTCTTGACGAACCTACCGCTGTTCTTACTCCTCAGGAAACCACAAAGCTTTTTGCAATTCTCCGCAACATGAAAAAAGACGGAAAATCCGTTGTTATCATCACCCATAAGCTCAACGAGGTTATGGAACTTTCCGACCGCGTTTCCGTTCTCCGCAAAGGCGTTCATGTCGGCGACTTCAATACTTCCGAAACCAATCCCCAGGAGCTTACCAACCTTATGGTAGGCCATGCGGTTACCCTCAATATTGAAAGGACCAAATGCGAAAATCCCGTAAAACGTCTTGAAATCAAAAATCTTTGCTGCGTCAACGATGACGGTGTAAAGGTTCTTGATGACATCAATTTTGAGGCATATTCCGGCGAAGTTCTCGGTATTGCAGGTATTTCCGGATGCGGACAGAAGGAGCTTCTTGAAGGCATCGCAGGTCTTCAGAAAGTCAGCGGCAGCATAGAGTTCTATCCTCCGGACGGTTCCGAAAAGAAGGAGCTTAACGGTAAATCCCCCAAAGAAATCATCAAATGCGGCATTGCCCTTTCCTTTGTTCCGGAGGACCGCCTCGGTATGGGTCTTATCGGCAACATGGACCTTGCCGACAACATGATGCTCCGCAGCTACAACAAAGGCAAATCCCCTTTTGCGGACAGAAAAACCCCCGCAAAACTTGCAGAAAAAGTTGTTGATGAACTCGAAGTCGTAACTCCGGGCATCAATGTTCCGGTCCGTAACCTTTCCGGCGGTAACGTTCAGAAGATTCTCGTCGGACGTGAGATTGCATCCGACCCTTCCGTTCTCATGAGCGCTTATGCCGTCCGCGGACTTGATATCAACACTTCCTATACAATTTATAACCTTATGAACGAACAGAAAAACAATGGCTGTGCCGTTATTTACGTTGGCGAAGACCTTGACGTCCTTGTTGAACTTTGCGACAGGATTCTTGTTCTTTGCGGAGGCAAAGTAAGCGGCATTGTTGACGGAAGAACCACCACTAAAGAAGAGGTCGGTCTTCTTATGACCAGTCTTGGCGGCGGAAAGGAGGATAATCTTTAATGATTTCTGAAAACACAAAAAAAGAGCCTCTTGTCCGTATTGCAAAACGCGCAGAGCTTTCTCCAAAAAAAGCAGCGCTTGTTAGATTTTCTTCCATAATCGTTGCGCTTCTTATCGGCGGACTTCTTATCCTTGCTCTTGGATATAACCCCATTTCTGTTTACGGCGGAATCATAGAAGGTTCCCTTCTCACTCCTACTGCTCTTAAAGCGACCGCAAAAATAGCCGTTCCCCTTCTCGGAGCTGCTCTTGCAATTGCTCCCGCATTTAGGATGAAGTTTTGGAACTGCGGCGCCGAAGGTCAGATAACTGTCGGTGCAATTGCTTCCACCTATTTTGCACTTTATCATGTGGGTGACCTTCCCGCTCCGGTATTTTTTGTTGTTACTTTCATCGTTTCCGCAATTTTCGGCGGACTTTGGGGCCTTATTCCCGCTTTCTTCAAAGCAAGATGGGGCACCAACGAAACCCTTTTCACCCTTATGCTCAACTATATCGCCATCGGTTTTGTAAAATATCTTCGTATTGGCCCCTGGATGGATAAAGGCCAGATGTTCCCGAAGGTACCGATGTTCGACAGAGCCGCAAGACTTCCGGATGTATTCGGAGTTCACATTGGCTGGATAATCGTTCTTCTCCTCGTTGTTTTCACCTATATTTATATGACCCGCACCAAACACGGTTATGAGATCGCCGTAGTAGGCGAAAGCGTTTCCACCGCAAGATATTCCGGCATGAACGTTGCAAAGATCATTATGAGAACAATGTTCATCTCCGGTGCTGTTGCAGGTATCGTCGGCTGGATGCTCGCTCTTGGAACAAACTACACCCTCAGTGATACCACCGCAAACGGATACGGATTTACCGCAATCGTTGTTGCGTGGCTTGCAAAACTCAATCCGTTTGTAATGGTACTTATTTCCGCATTCCTTGCTGTTCTTCAAAAAGGTTCCAACAGCATCCAGACAAACTTCGGAATTCCGGCATCCGCATCCGAAGTTCTTACCGGACTTATCCTTCTCTGTATGCTCGGAAGCGAATTCTTTATCAACTACCGCTTCGTTTTCCGCAAAAAATCTGTTGGAGGTGACGACTGATGGATACTTTGCTTAACTTTATTGTTGCAGCTGTTCTTGCCGCCACTCCCCTTCTTTTCGGTGCTATTGGTGAGATTCTTACCGAAAAAAGCGGTAACCTCAACCTCGGTGTTGAAGGTATGATGTTCATGGGCGGTGTTGCCGGTCTTGCCGGAACTTATTATTATGAAAAAGCAGTTGTTGAACCCAACGCTGTTGTTTCCATTATCATCGGCGTTGTCTGTGCCTTCCTTTGCGCAATGTTCGGCGCATTTATCTACAGCTTTCTTACTATCACCCTTCGTGCAAACCAGAACGTAACCGGTCTTGCCCTTACTACATTCGGTACCGGCTTCGGTAACTTCTTCGGCGAAATCATGGGAAACGCAGCCGGCGGCTATGTTTCCGTTGGAACTGTTATTAAAGCAGCTTTTGACGAAGGCATCCCGGTGCTCAAAGATATCCCCGTAATCGGAAAACTCTTTTTCGATTATAACTTCATGGTATATCTTGCTCTTGCACTTACCATAATTCTTGCCTACTTCCTTACCAAGACAAAAACCGGTCTTAACCTTCGCGCGGTTGGTGAAAACCCCGCAACAGCAGACGCGGTCGGTATCAACGTAACTCTTTACAAATACCTTGCTACCTGCATCGGCGGCGGCATAAGCGGTCTTGGCGGTCTTTATATCGTAATGAACTCCGCCAACGGAACCGGCGGTGTTTGGGTACATAACAGCATAAGCGGCTATGGCTGGCTTGCGGTTGCCATCGTTATCTTTGCAACCTGGAGTCCTCTTAAAGCCGTTATCTGCTCCCTTATCATCGGTTCTCTTTCCGTTATCCCCTATTACTATCAGATCCCGTTCATTCATTCCGCAATTTATGAGATCTTCCCCTATATCGCAACCGTTGCTGTTCTCATCATGATGATCTTCCGCAAAAAGAAGAGCAACCTTCCTCCTGCAAGCCTTGGCCTTGCATATTTCCGCGAGGAAAGATAACAGAATACAGTCTAAAAAAGCCGCCCATTAAGGACGGCTTTTTCTTTTATTTTTTATCACCAAAATATGTTTTTTCCTTAAAAATCTTTTAATTTCTGTAAAAAACCGACCATTTTTATCCAAAAATAATAACAAATTGTTAATTCCCTTGAATTTAGCTGCGTTTTCCTGTATAATACATTATGTATTTTTATGTAAAGTGAGGTGCATGCTTGATTGTCAGTCAAACCTGCCAATGATAAAAAGACAAGTTTTGATTCAGCCATTGAGAAATTGTATCTCCGTATTTATGAGTTTTTCTATATAACGGGAATTCGTTTTATCCGCCAGATCCGCGGCGGATATCATTTTGTAATAAAGCAGATTAATTATATTTCTGAAGGTATAAAAGACTTTTTGCTCCATACCGGACGAAGAGCATACACTTCGGTTAAAAACTTCCTTACCGGAAAATATCACGCATTCCTGTCATACAGCAATAAGGCTGCCCATGCTTTTGTTGTTCTTAAAAACACAAAAAAATCCAGCCGAAAAGAACAGCTTAAAGCCGTTAAAACGGTTATAGAATGCTGGGGTGTTCTTGTATGGAAAATATTCTGTACTATTTTCAACTATGCCGCTCCCATTCTCGCCGCAATTCTTCTTGCTGTTACGATAGAATATTTTTCTTCTCTTCAATACGGACTTGCGTATGAATCAAACGGAAAAACCCTTGCATACATTGCAGACGAAAAAGTTTATAACGATGCAGAACAGATAATCCGCTCCCGTTCTTTCAGCGAAACCGGCGAGTTAGGTTCCTTTTCTCCCCAGTTTTCTGTTGTCCCGGTAAGCAGCCTTGAGCTTACCGAAGCGGAGGAACTTGCAAACATCATACTTGAAAATTCCGGAATGAGCGTTTATGAAGGATACGGACTTTATGTTGACGACGAATTCATTGGCTCCACCGATGAATCCGATAACCTTCTTCTTCTCCTTAATGAATACCGGGAACAGTTCCGCGAAGAGGGCGACAATGAATCCAAGCTCCAGTTCAAACAAAAGGTTGCCATTGTTGACGGTGTTTACCCGACTTCTTCCATCATGGCAATGTCGGAATTCAGAAACCTTGTTAACAGCGAAGTTGAGGGTGAAAAGGTCCACGTTATCGAAGCGGGCGAATCCCCTTCTCTTGTTGCAAGTATGTATGACCTTTATTATCCCGACCTTGTTGCCATGAACCCGAGCCTTGCCGAAAACCCAACCGTAAGAGTCGGCCAGGAGCTTATTGTTTCAAAATCCGTTTCTTTCCTCACCGTAACATCCACAAGACGTGAGGTCTATACCGAAGAGGTCCCCTATCCTGTAAATGTTACAAAGAGTGATAAATACTATAACACCTATTCCAAGATCACCAAGAAAGGTGTTCCGGGTGAACAGCTTGTTACCGCTTTTGTTACTTATGAAGACGGCGTTGCTGTTTCAAAACAGGTTCTTGCAACAGAAATTATTACCGAACCTATTGCCGCAGAAAAAGTAGTCGGAACAAAGAACCCGATCTATTCCGTAGGAAACTCCTCCGGAACAAGCAAAGGATTTATCTGGCCCACCAACAAAGCCGGCGCGCGTGTCAGCTGCGAGATCTGGGGCTACCGCGGACATACCGGTATGGATATTACCGGTACCGGAAAAGGTTCTCCCATTTATGCTTCTGCAGCGGGCAAAGTTGTTAAGGTAAAATGGGGTTCTTCCGGATACGGATACCACATCATCATCGACCACGGCGGCGGCATCCAGACCCTTTATGCACACTGCAGCAACATGTATGTCAAAGTCGGTCAATATGTAAACCAGGGCGACGTCATTGCCGCTATGGGATCTACGGGCAACTCCACCGGTACTCATCTTCATTTCGAGATAAGGATAAACGGTCAGTATGCAAACCCGAGAAACTACATATCCAAATAACATTAAAAAGCTCTCTTTTAAAAAAGGGAGCTTTTTTATTTGACTTCTAAAACATTGATTTGTTTGAATAATTATATAAATATATATAATATATGCTTTACTGCTTGAAAGCTTTGCAAAAATATGATATTATAATTATAACTGTAACCATCTTTGTTTTTACAAAGTTACAATAAATAAATTTTAAGGGGATAGAACATTGGATAAATTCGTAATCAAAGGCGGCACCCCTCTTCGCGGAGAGGTCCATGTAAGCGGCGCAAAGAACGCCGCAGTCGCAATAATCCCTGCAACCATCCTTGCAGGAGGCCCTTGCCTTCTTGAAAACATCCCTGACATCAGCGATGTTTACACCCTTTATGATATGCTTTCTCTTATGGGCGCAACTGTCAGAGTTGTAAGCCGTACTTCCGTATTTATTGATACCAGCAACATCACTTCCCATAAAGTTCCCGAGGATCTTGCAAGACAGCTTCGTGCTTCCTATTATTTCCTTGGCGCACTTCTCGGAAGATGCAATGAAGCAAATGTTCCGCTTCCCGGCGGATGCGATTTTGGCGTACGCCCCATCGACCAGCATATCAAAGGATTTGAGGCTCTTGGCGCAAACGTAAATATCGGCCACGGAAGCGTTTCCATCAGCAGCGAAGGCCTTCTTGGAAGCCACATCTATTTTGACGTTGTTTCTGTTGGCGCAACCATCAACGTAATGCTTGCCGCTGTTAAAGCAAAAGGCCTTACCATTCTTGAAAACGTTGCAAAAGAACCCCATATCGTTGACCTTGCAAACTTCCTTAACTCCCTCGGCGCGGATATCCGCGGCGCAGGAACCGACGTTATCAAGATCCACGGCGTTGAAAAGCTCCACGGCGCAAACTATTCCATCATTCCGGACCAGATCGAGGCCGGAACTTATATGGTAGCCGCCGCCGCAACCAAAGGCAACGTACTTAT
Source organism: Oscillospiraceae bacterium (assembly GCA_017436125.1). Classification (GTDB taxonomy): domain Bacteria; phylum Bacillota; class Clostridia; order Oscillospirales; family Ruminococcaceae; genus UMGS1668. Next base: position 39,711 of record JAFSDS010000068.1, read on the forward strand.
CAGAGGCGTTATTCCGAAGCACCTTGAAGCCATTACCGAAAAACTTGTTAAAACCGGCGCTTCCGTCATTGAATATGACGATGCCGTACGCGTTTCCGGCGAAGTTGATCATTTCGAGCATGTTAACGTAAAAACCATGCCCTATCCCGGCTTCCCCACCGATATGCAGCCCCAGATGACCACCCTTCTTGCTCTTGCACAGGGTACCAGCATTGTTACTGAAGGCGTTTGGGATAACCGTTTCAAATATATATCCGAACTTTGCCGCATGGGAGCTTCCATTTCCGTTGACGGAAAAGTTGCCGTTGTTCAGGGCGTTGAAGGTCTTTCCGGTGCATCTGTTCGTGCAGCGGACCTTCGTGCCGGCGCCGCAATGGTAATTGCCGGTCTTGCCGCAACAGGCACTACCGAAATCGAGGAGATCCATCACATTGAGCGCGGATACACCAACCTTGTTGATAAACTTCGCGGACTTGGCGCGGATATCAGCCGCATCACCGTTCCGGAAGGCTCTTCCATGTATTCCGTTGTTTAAAATAAAATGCGGAGCGGAAACCGCTCCGCTTATTCTGTTTTTTCCGGAGGTATAATTTTGGCAAAGTTCTTTACCATCGCCAGCGGCAGTTCCGGTAACTCGAGCTTCGTGGGCGCTTTTGGGGAAGGAATTCTTGTTGACTGCGGCATAAGCTGCCGCAAAATCACAACCGCGCTAAAAGAACGGGGCGTCGACCCGAATTCCCTTGCGGGTGTTCTTGTTACCCATGAACATATCGACCATGTTCGCGGACTTTCCGTTTTTTTAAGTCATCACAGCGTTCCGCTCTATGCGTCCGCACCGGTGCTCAAGTATCTAACATCCAACGGGCTCGTTCCTTTCAACGCCGTGCTCAACGAAATTGACGAGCACGGGCAGCTTATCGGCGGCATGATGGTCAAGCCTTTTAAAACTTCCCATGACAGCGTCGGAAGCCTTGGATACAGCATTTCAACACCCGATGAGCACCGCATAAGCATCTGTACCGATACCGGATATCTTACAGACGGTGCCCGTGAGCACCTTATGAGAAGCGACGTTGTTCTTATAGAATCCAACTATGATAACAATATGCTCGAATTCGGGCCCTATCCATACCATCTTAAAAGACGTATAAAAGGCCCACAGGGCCACCTTTCAAATACCGAATGCGCCGCTTTTCTTCCGGAACTTGTTAAAAGCGGCACAGTTCGAATAATCCTTGGCCATTTAAGCAAAGAAAACAACACCCCGGACGTTGCACTCCAGACCTGTATATCGGAACTTTCTATGGCAGGACTGAAGCAGAACCGGGATTATATCATTTTTGCCGCGCCGAGAGATGAACTTTCTGAAAATATTTTACTTTAAGGAGGAAAAATGCGCACAATAAATATCATCTGCGTCGGAAATCTCAAAGAAAAATATCTGCGCGAAGCCGCCGCCGAATACGAAAAGCGCCTTTCCGCCTATTGTAAACTTAAAATAACCGAGCTTAACGAATATAAACTTCCGGATAAGCCCTCCCCTTCCGAAATTGCAAAGTGCATCGAGGCGGAAGGCACTGCCATTGCAGCAAAAATTCCGCAGAACGCGGTCATTGCCGCAATGTGCATTGAGGGTGATATGCTTTCTTCCGAAGGTTTTTCCCAAAAGCTCGAAAATCTTATGTCCGACGAAAGCGCAAGCGAACTTTGCTTTGTTATAGGCGGTTCCTACGGACTTTCCGACGAAATAAAAAAGAGAGCAAAACTTAAACTTTCGCTTTCAAGAATGACTTTTACACACCAGATTTCCCGCGTGCTCATTCTGGAACAAATCTACAGAGCGTTCCAGATTTCCACCGGAGGAAAGTATCATAAATGATTACCGGAAAGGGAAAAAATGGCTAAAAAGAAGATAGAAAAACAGACACCAAAAACCGAACAGAAGGCAAATTTTGAAAACGCCGGCGTTATCGTCGATCAGCCGATAGTTGACGTTCTTGAAAAAAACTATATGCCCTATGCAATGAGCGTTATAGTCAGCCGTGCCATCCCGGAAATTGACGGATTTAAACCCAGCCACAGAAAGCTCCTTTATACAATGTATAAAATGGGCCTTCTTACCGGCGGAAAAAGCAAATCCGCAAATATCGTTGGCCAGACTATGAAGCTTAATCCCCACGGCGACCAGGCTATCTATGATACCATGGTGCGTATGTCCCAGGGTCATGCGGCTCTTCTTCATCCGTGGATAGACAGTAAGGGTAACTTTGGTAAAGCGTATTCCAGAAATATGGTTTGCGCCGCATCCCGTTACACCGAAGCAAAACTTGATAAAATCGCGGCGGAACTTTTCCGCGATATCGATAAAGACACCGTTGACTTTGTGGATAACTACGATAACACCATGAAGGAGCCCACGCTTTTTCCTGTTACCTTCCCTTCCATACTCGTCAACTTTAACGTAGGTATCGCAGTTGGTATGGCATCCCAGATATGCCCATTCCGCCTTTCAGAAATTTGTGAAACGACCATAAAACTTATCAAAGACCCGGAACACGACATACATTCCACTCTTCCGGCACCTGATTTTGCCGGCGGCGGACTTATTATTTACGATAAGGACGAGCTTGATAAAATTTATGAAACCGGCCGCGGAAGCATCCGTGTTCGTTCAAAATACCGCTTTGACGAAAAAAGCAAATGCATAGAAATAACCGAAATACCTGCAACGACCACCGTTGAAGCTATCATCGAAAAGATCCTCGAACTTGTTAAAGCAAGAAAGATCACCGAGATTTCCGATATCCGCGATGAAACCGACCTTTCCGGTCTTAAAATCGCCATCGACGTAAAACGCGGCATTGATCCGGATACTCTTATGCAGAAGCTTTATAAAAGCACTCCGCTTGAGGATTCCTTCTCCGCAAACTTCAATGTCCTTATAGGCGGTTCCCCGATGGTTCTCGGCGTTCGCCAGATAATCAACGAATGGGTAGCCTTCCGTCACGAATGCGTTCGCAGAAGAGTTTATTTTGAACTTAAAGGCAAAAAGGACAGACTTCATCTTCTCAAAGGTCTTCAGAAGATACTTCTTGACATTGATAAAGCTATCAAGATAATCCGCGAGACCGAAAGCGAGACCGAGGTTGTTCCCAACCTTATGATCGGCTTCGGCATCGACCAGATCCAGGCGGAATATGTTGCGGAAATAAAACTCCGCCACCTCAACCGCGAATATATTCTCAAGCGCACAGCTGATATCAAGGATCTTAAAAAGGACATCGCCGAAATGGAGATCATTCTTAATGATCCCAACAGGATCAACGACATGATCATCGACGACCTTAAGGAAGTCAGCAAAAAATATGATCAGCCCAGACGCAGCGAGATCATTTATGTAAGTGAAACAAAAGAAGCCGTTGTTGAGGAAGAAATTCCGGATTATCCCGTAACCCTTTTCTTTACAAGGGAAGGATATTTTAAAAAGATCACTCCCCAGTCGCTGCGAATGTCCGGCGACCATAAGCTTAAAGAGGGCGACGAGATCATCCTTGCCATTGAAAGCCGCAACAACGTTGAACTTCTTTTCTTCAGCAACAAATGTCAGGTTTATAAATCCCGCGCCTGTGACTTTGACGATACAAAAACCAGCGTAATGGGTGATTATATCCCCTCAAAACTCGGTTTTGACGAAGGGGAAAGCGCGATATTCATGGCTGTTGTTGAAAAATACAGCGGATATATGGTTTTCTTCTTTGAAAACGGAAAAGCCGCAAAAGTTCCCCTTTCTTCCTATGAAACAAAAACAAGGCGCAAAAAACTTATCGGCGCATATTCCGATAAATCTCCCCTTGTTGCGTGTTATAATATTGAAGAGGATAAGGAATTCCTTCTTTCCTCTTCCGGCGGAAGACTTCTTCTTGTTCATACCGGTGCTGTTCCTTCAAAAGCAGCAAGGGATACCCAGGGTGTTGCGGTTATGACCCTTAAAAAGAACGCCGTTGTTTCCGGAGCAAAACCCTTTAACGAGGGCAGCCTTGAAAACGCACACCGCTTCAGAACAAGAAATCTTCCCGCAGCGGGCGCCATCCCGAAAGACGGCGACCTTTTTGAACAAATCAGTTTATAATATTTTTATATACCGAAAGGAGATTTGATTATGTACGCATTCTGCAGAAAATGGTTTGACAGAGCAAGAGACATTGCCGAGGATTTTGAATACAAGGATTATTTCTGGTGCTATCTCCTCGTTCTTCTCCTTGGAGTTCTTTTTGGTATTTCCGCAAACAAAGCGCTTAAATACCTTGCTCCGTTCATCGCTGTTTTTGCTGCTTTCGCAGCATTTGAGGTTCTCTATCCCCGCCGCGAAAAAATCGCAAAAATGCTCGACGGCACTTATGAGGACAGATTTGTTGAATTTGAGGATACCGAAGATATCCCCGACTTTATCTGATCAATAAAAAAGAGGATGCCCGTTATTCACGGCATCCTCAAATAAAAAAGCCATCCTTTTTCGACTTTTATCAAGGCAAACGCTTTTTTAGTTTCTTTATCGAAACGGGATGGGCTTGGTAATATTATTTATCCGAAAAGCGCTATAATACCCTGGTAAAAACAGTCATTTTTTTGCAAAAAAGCATAAAAAAGCCTTGCAAAAGCATGATAGCTGTGGTATTATATTATAGCTATCGTGTTATTTTTGGAGGTTTATCATGACTGTTTATGAAATTATCGGAAGTATTCTTCTTATCATAACCTGCGTTCTCGTTACCCTTACTGTTCTTTTCCAGAGCAGCAGCAAACAGGACGGTATCTCTGCTCTCAGCGGCAAAAGCGCTTCTGCAGCAGCAGCCGAAGCAAAAAGCAACAACGCAAAACTTGCTCGTTTTACCAAAGTTCTCGCAGTTGTTTTCTTTGTTGTAACCCTCGCAGTTTATGCTATTAACCTTTTTCTTTAATTAATTCTGAAAATTTCACGAAAAAGTCCCGGACATTTTGTCCGGGACTTTTTTATTGAATTTTTTAAATAAAGTTTGTCTTTACCTCATCTTCGGTTCTTTCATAAAAAACTTCGGTTATATTTTCATCGGTAAACACTTTCAGCATATCGCCAAAGCCGTCGATAAGCTTATCTGATTTTATAAGGTCAGAAAGCGGATACCAGAATATCTCTCCCTCATTTGATGATTTAAGCTCGCCGGAAAACTTATCCGAAGAATAGAGAAAAACGATATATCGCTTTCCATCCTTCATTTTATGAAATTCCTTTATTCCGCAAAGTTTCGGTTCTTTGATATCAAGGCCCGTTTCTTCTTTTACTTCACGTATTACTGAAGGGGTTATATATTCTCCCTTTTCAACATGTCCGCCGGGAAAATTCCAGCCGTGCCAATATTCATTGTTCACTTTATTCTGAACAACGACGTTTCCCTTTCCGTCGGATATCATACACATATTTGTAAGTTCGGTTTCTTCGTTTCTCGACATTTTTTCTCCTTATAATTAAACAAAATGCCGCCGAAATTTTCGGCGGCTTATTTTTATATCAAGGTTTTCTTGCAAATTTCATGGTAGGCTTTGAGGGTTTTGCTCCGGGATTTTTTGCACCGGAATGTTTTTCAAGGAGCTTTCTGCCTGCGTTTTTCTTGGGAGTCTGCTCGCCGGAAACACCTTTTCTTGAAAGGTTATGAAGGCCGGTAAGCTCCTCTTTTGTAAGTTCACGCCATTTGCCCTGCTGGAGCATTCCGAGTCTTACAACACCGATGGAAGTCCTTTTAAGGCGAATAACAGTAAGTTCGACCGCTTCGCACATTTTTCTGATCTCGCGGTTTTTGCCCTCCGCAATAACAAACTGGAGAACGGTTCTTTCCTCATTTTCTTCAAGAACGGTTACGGAAACCGGACGCACAAATCCGGAATCGATTTTAACTCCTTCGGAAAGCTTGATGAGTTTTTCTTCAATGCCTGTTTCACGAACAGTTACGCGATAGGTTTTCTGGATGTTGCCGCTGGGATGCATGACCATGTTGGCAAAAGCGCCGTCGTTGGTAAGAAGGATAAGTCCCTCGCTGTTGCGGTCAAGGCGTCCGATGGGATAAATTCTTGCGGGGATATCGGTTACAAGATCCATCACACATTTTCTTCCCATTTCATCGGAAGTTGTGGTTACAAAACCGCGGGGTTTATTGAGCGCAACATACCAGAGTTTTTCTCCTGCGCCGGTTCTTATTTCCTCGCCGTTTATGGTGATTATATCTTTTCTTACGTCAACTTTCATGCCTATTTCCGCAACATGGCCGTTGACTTTAACTTTGCCTGCAGCAATAAGTTCTTCCGCTTTTCTTCTGGAAGTATAGCCCGCATCGGAAATCGCTTTCTGAATTCTTGTATCCTTCATTTTATTCTCCTCAAAAAACTAAAAAATCTCTTTTATATTATCCCAAAAGCCCGATTTTTCGGGCAAAATTTCAACTGTTTCTTCTGCAATAAGAGGCGTTTTTGCCAAAAGTTCACCGTCAAGGTAATAAAACACGCTTCCTATTATATCTCCTTTTTCCACCGGGGCAAAAACAAAAGTCGGCCTGCTTATTACTGCTTTTACTTTTTCTTCCTCACCTTCAAAAAGCGATGCGAAAACAGGCTTTGCAAAAACGCTGACAGATTTTTCTTTTCCGCCGCAAACCGGAACCGTTATTTCTCCCAAAGGCTTCATTTCCACTGCTTTAAGCTTTTTAAAATATTCTTCATAAAGGGCAGAATGATAATTCCAGTCATCCGGACAGCCGAGGGTAACACAAATAAGTGAAACGCCTTCCCTTTCCGCGGATGAAACAAGGCATCTTCCGGATTTTTTTGTAAACCCGGTTTTGACTCCTGTTGCCCCATCAACAGTTTTTAAAAGCCGGTTATGGTTGGTCAATGTTCTCATATACGGCGGATTTCCGTATTCGATTCGAAGGCTTTTCGCGCCGCATATTGCGGCAAAATCCGCATTTTCAAGCGCATTTTTGGCAATTATCGCCATTTCGTATGCTGTAGAAAAATGGTTTTCACCGTCAAGGCCGGACGGTGTTTCAAAAGATGTATTTTTAAGGCCCATCTCTTTTGCTCTTTTGTTCATAAGCTTAACAAAAGCTTCCATCGAACCTGATATCCTTACTGCCGCGGCGTTTGCCGCATCGTTTCCGGATGAAAGGAGCATACCGACAGCAAGGCCCCTAAGAGTTGCCCTATCGCCTTCCATAAGTCCCATGGAGGAGCCTTCGGTCTTTATTGCGCGGCTGTTTACGGTGAAATATTCATCAAGGCCCTCTTCCTCAAGGGCAATAAGCGCCGTCATTATCTTTGTTGTGCTCGCCATAGGAAGAGGCTCATCTTTATTAAGTTCAAAATAAATTCTTCCGCTTTCGCCGTCTATGAGCACGGCGCCTTTCGGTGCAGCTATGCTCTGCGTGCTCAAGGAAAATATCATGAGCACCGACGCAGCAAAAGCCATTATTTTATTCAAACAGCATCACCCGCAAAAAACTATGCGGAGATTTTGATTTTTATTCCGCCGGAGTTTCCTCAACTTTTTCGATAATCGCAGGTTCTGCGGTTTCAACAACAACGCTGTCGCCTTTTTTCTTGTTAACAAGGCCGGAAATAGTGTCGATAGCATCCGGAACCATGTTTGCAATGCGCTCTGCAACGTTGTTTTTATCGGCAATCTGGATCATACGGACGCTTTCGCCCTTAAGTACAAGGAAAGCAACAGGCTGGATGGTAACGCCGCCGCCGGTTCCGCCGCCGAACATTTCCTTCGGGCTTGCGGAGGGAAAATCGCTTCCGCCGCAGCCAAATCCGACGCTTACTTTGGAAACGGGAATAATGGTAGTTCCGTCCTGAGTATAGATAGGTGCACCGATGATGGAGTTGGAATCCACCATTCCCTTTACCTTTTCAAGGGAAATATTTATCATTCCTTCAAGATTTTTTTCGCTCATTTTCAGATACTCTCCTTTGCCTTTATGTTCTGCCGCGGTTTTGCGGACCCATGCTTAGGTTTATTTTTTGCGCTTTTAATAAGGTCGCCGAGAAAAACAAAAGCCATCCTCAAAGCGCCTATAATTACGATAAGCGGGTTGAATTCTATATCAGCGCCGCCGTAAATTTCGTCTTTTTCACAAATAAAATCCGGAAAAACACGGATTTTTGCTTTTTCAATTTTCATAAGATTTCTGAAAAATCCAAGAACGCCGGAAAGCCATGCGCAAACTCTTCCGTATTTTATGCCGCATTCCGCCGCATCCTCTCCTCCAACTCTCCAGTAAAGTTCAATTCTATGAAATCTTATGTTCCGAAGAATCATTTTTGCGCCGGGACCGTATTTTTTGACCGCATCAACTATCATATCGACAATTTCCTCAACGGTCATTTTCCGTTTTTCTTTTTTCGGCTCTTTTGGCGTTTCTTCGGTTTTCGGTTTTTCTTCCTTTGGCTTTTCTTCTTTTTTCTTTTTTTCCTTCATGGGGATTATCTGAAACTTAAGGAAAAAAAGACATCTTATTTTAAGTGAAAAATCTTCTTTATACCTTGCTTCTGCATGAACGGGAATCATCAGAATGCCAAGTATAAAAAGGATTATTCCAAAAAAAATCAGCCATCCCGTCATGCTTTCGCCCCCTTTTCGATTTATAAAAAATCAAAAATCAGTCATCAAAAAGCGACTGCTGATCCTCAAGTTCGCGGCTCGGCATTTTTTCCTCTACTTCCGCTTCATCCGCAACGGGCGGCATATCCTCAAGGGATTCGAGCCCGAAGGAACGAAGGAAAAGCGGAGTTGTTTTATACGCGATGGGGCGTCCCGGAAGATCAAGTCTTCCCGCCTCTTCGATAAGACCTTTTTCAACAAGGGTGGAAATAACACCGGAGGAATCTACCCCACGGACCTGCTCCGCAAAAGCCCTTGTTACCGGCTGGTTATATGCGATGATCGCAAGGACCTCAAGAGCCGCCTGGGAAAGGGGCGCATTGCGTTTTATTTCAAAAGCGCCGCGGATATAGGGTTCATATTCCGCTTTGGTGCAAAGCTGCCACTGAGTTTCAAGTCTGCGTACCTCAATGGAACCTTCAAATTTTTCATATTTTGTTTTAAGACTTTCAAGAACGGCCACAGCCGCATCTTCATCAAGTTCCATAGCCTCTGCAACGGTTTTCTGATCAACCGGTTCGCCGCCTGCAAAAAGAATCGCTTCGGCTATTTTTTCATACTGTTCCAGCTGCAGTTTCGTCACCCTCTTTCTGTTTTTTTCTTCTGCTGTCTTTATTGAGAACGACGGTTTCGTTATCGTCGCTTACGTTTATTCTTCCGTTTTTAACAAGCTCGAGTACCGCAAGAAACATTGCTACGCTTTCGCTTCTGCTTGTTCCGGAAAAAAGTTCGTTCCATTTAAGCTTTGTGCGGCGGTAGAGGCGCTTTAAAAGGATTATCGCCCTGGAGGGTACCGATATCAGCTTTTTATGAACAACGCCGCTGAAGGCCTCCACAGGGGGCGGCAGCTTGCGCTGCTTTCTTCCCAAAGCGGAAAGATATGCTTTAAGAATATCCTCGGAGGGATGTACTCTTGCATAGGTGTTATCCGCTTCGATTTCCATGGGCTTTCTTGAAAAAATGCTGTTTCCGCAAAATCTTTTGCGAAAATATTCCGCAGCCTTTTTGCAAGCCTGATATTCGATAAGTTCTCCCTGAAGTTCCTGGCGAAGCTTTTCGCCCTCGTCGTCATAACGCGGAAGAAGCATTGCGGTTTTGATATAAACAAGCCTTGCGGCCATTTCAAGAAATTCGGCGGCGCCGTCCATATCATCAAAGTTTTCAATATCTTTGATGGATTCCGTATACTGCTCAAGAAGTTCCGAAATGTTGATGTCGCATATATTCAGCTTGTGTTTCTGAATAAGAAAAAGCAGAAGGTCGAGGGGACCCTCAAACGCATCCAGCTTATAGTTAAGTTTTTCGCTCAAAATTCTATCCCCAAATACTAAAATATAAATCAGATGATAAAGGCGGTGATCCAGTCTATAGGTCTTGTAATATAATCCAGAAGGCTTGTCACAGCGCCGCTTACAAAACTAATGGGTCCGTCAAGAACACCGAACCAAAGCGCAACAAGAAGAACGATAAAAATAATGTTTTCATACTGCATTATCTTGAAATAAATGCGCTGCGGAAGAAAATAGGTGGCAATTCTCGAACCATCGAGAGGCGGTATCGGAATAAGGTTAAAAACCCCAAGGGTAATGTTGATGCTTATCATATAAAGCAAAAAAGTCTGGACCGTTGCAATAAAAGCACCGGTTACACCAAGATAAACAGGAATATACGAAATTTTATAAAGTACCATGGAAACAAACGCAAGACCGATGTTCGACATAGGACCCGCAAGGGACGAGATCATCATTCCCTTTTTCGGATTTTCAAAGTTAAGCGGGTTTATCGGAACAGGCCTTGCCCAGCCAAATCCGAAAAGGATTATGGCAATGGTTCCTATGGGGTCAAAATGCGCAAGAGGATTAAGGGTAAGTCTTCCCTGTCTTTCCGCGGTATAATCGCCCATTCTGTATGCGGCGTAGCCATGGGCACATTCGTGTATCGGAAGCGCAATAAGCGCAACAATAAGTCTTATTACAAGAAGATAAACAGCGGACTGTATTCCGCCGGATAAAATCGCTGGCATTGTTTTTCTCCTTAAAAATAAACATAGTTAGTTATAATATATTATATAGTAAAATCCGGTTTATTACAAGGGCGAAAAAGGTCGGTTTTGGCCAAAGGGCCGTAAATTTTTTGTTAACCGAAGATAAACCGCCGTTTATTATAAAAAATTCAAAATAATTTGGAAAAAATGCCGATAAATACTTGCTTTTTTCGTTAATGTTTGATATAATACGAACGTTGACTTTCTGATAGAACAAAGGAGGTGCCACTATGGCCAAATGTGATTTCTGCGGAAAAGGTGTTAGCTTTGGTATCAAAGTATCCCACTCCCACAGACGTTCCAACAGAACCTGGAA
>JAFSDS010000069.1 GCA_017436125.1 Oscillospiraceae bacterium
GAACGCTTCCGCGTTTGAAAATTGCAACGGCAACTCCGGCGGGACCCATATTTTTCTGTGCGCCGGCATAAACAAGGGAATAATCTCTTACGTCGATTTCTGTTCCCAAAATGCCGGAAGTCCAGTCGCCAATAAGGGGAGTTTCGCCGTGTTTTGGAAGCTTGCGGTACATTGTTCCGCTTGTGGTGTTGTTTCCGGTTATATGAAGATATGCGGTTCCGGGAAGGATCATGTCTTCGGTGATTTCCGGAACGCTTGTTTTGGTATCAACAATTTTATAAGCGTCGCACCATCGTGAAGCCTCTTCAAAAGCTTTTTTTGAAAAAACTCCGTTAACGGCGTGTGCAGCTTTTTGACCTTGGCGTGCATAGTTCATTGCAGCCATTGAAAACTGCATTGTTGCTCCGCCCTGACAAAAAACAACCGCATAATCGTCCGGAATATTCATAATCCGGCGAAGGGTCGCTTCGGTTTCCTCAATAATTTCTTCGTAGGGTCGAGATCGATGGCTCATCTCCATAACACTGCAGCCGGCACCGGGATAACAAAGCAAATCGCGCTGAGCTTCTTCAAGAACGGAAAGCGGAAGAGCAGCCGGGCCTGCTGAAAAGTTGAACAATCTTTCCATAAGTTTTTTTACACCTCCGAAAAAATAATAATTGCCCTTATAATAATCAGTTTTAAATATAAATTCAAGCATATTATACTATTTTTGTAGGAAATAACGAAAAAGTGGAGAATATTTATTCATATTTACAACGGTTTTTAAGTGTTTCTTAAAAATACAGTTGTTTTTCACAGAAAAACGATATTGTGAAAAACAAACCTTTGTGATAAAATAAAATATATGAAAGGGGCTGATGAAAATGCCTAAGAAAAATTCCCGCAACACAAAAAGCAAAATCGTCGATGCCGCATGGCGCCTTTTTTATGAACAGGGTTATGACGATACAACCGTTGAGGATATAATTTTTGAATCCGGTACTTCAAAAGGCTCTTTCTATCATTATTTCGCCGGAAAAGATGCTTTGCTAAGTTCGCTTTCATATCTTTTTGACGAAAAATATGAGGAAATCGAGGAAGAGATCGATCCGGAAATGGGCGCTTTTGAAAAACTTATGTTTTATAATAACGAACTTTTCGGAATGATAGAAAACCGGATTTCCATAGATCTTCTTGCCCGGCTTTATTCTTCCCAGCTTATTACAAAAAGCGAAAAACACCTTCTCGACCGTAGCAGAACTTACTATAAGCTTCTTCGCAACACCGTAAAAAAAGGTCAGGAAAACGGCGAACTTCGTGATGACGTTACAACGGGAGAAATCGTAAAAGCCTATGCTCTTTGCGAAAGGGCGCTTCTTTATGACTGGTGCATCTGCAACGGCGAATATGCCCTTCGCGAATATTCAAAACGCATGATGCCGATTTTCATGAGCGAATTCAGAAAGAAATGATTAAAAATGCTAAAAAACATATCAATATTTTGTAACTAATGCAAAAACCCGCGGAATGCCGCGGGTTTTTATTTCTGCCAAATTGCCAGTTTACATATTGACATTTTTCAGTTATTATATATAATAGCAAATTCTGATAGGAGTGTTTTTTGATATATGGATAAACATGTTAAAAGAATCGGTATTCTTACTTCCGGCGGCGATGCTCCCGGTATGAACGCTGTAATTCGTTCCGTTGTAAGAGCCGCCGCAAGCAAAGGAATTGAATGTCTTGGTATCAGAAGAGGCTATAACGGTCTTATCAATGGTGATATAATCCGCCTTGATTCCGACAGCGTTTCGAGAATTATCAACAAAGGCGGCACAATGCTTTATACCGCAAGAAGCGAAGAATTCATGACCGAAATGGGACAGAACAAAGCCGCCGCAACCTGCAAACAATTCGGCATTGACGGAATAATCGCCGTCGGCGGCGACGGAACTTTCCGCGGACTTTATGCTCTTTCAAAACACGATGTTTCCGTTGTTGGAATTCCCGCAACCATTGATAACGATATCAGCTGCACCGATTACTGCATCGGTTATGATACCGCCGCAAACACCGCTGTTGAAGCAATCGACCGTCTCCGCGATACAATGCAGTCGCATGACCGTTGTTCCGTTGTTGAAGTTATGGGCCACAGAGCAGGTCACCTTGCTCTTTATGTAGGTCTTGCAACTTCCGCAACCGCTGTTCTTGTTCCGGAAAAAGAATTCGATTTTGAAAACGATATCGTTGAAAATATCAGAAAAGCAAGACTTAACGGAAAAACCCATTTTATGATTATTATGGCAGAAGGCGTTGGAAAAGCAACAAAAATGGGCGAACGCATTGCGGATGAGCTTGCGCTTGATACAAGGGTAACGATTCTCGGCCATATCCAGCGCGGCGGAAGCCCCTCAGCCCGTGACAGAGTTACTGCGGCGGCAATGGGTTATGAAGCAGTAAAAGCCCTCGCCGAAGGAAAAACAAACCGTGTTATCCGTTCCGTTTCCGGTGAATTTGAGGATATCGATATTATCGAAGCCCTTAATATGAAAAAAGGTCTTAATGAAGAACAGTATGAAGTTCTTGAAGCAATGACCGGTATTTACCATTGATTTTAAAAAGATGCCCCTAAAAAAGGCATCTTTTTTTATTTTGTAAAATTTGTTGAAATAAAAGGTATTATGGGTGTATTATATAAACATAGAATCCTTAAACAGGGAGGCGAAGAAATGGCAATAGATATAACTAACCATAAGTGTCCCGCATGTACCGGACCGCTGCATTATGTCGGAGAAAGCGGAATGCTTGAATGTGATTACTGCGGAAGCAAATATACGGTTGAGGAAATAGAAAAACTCTATGCAGAAGATGTTGCAAAAGCGGAAGATGGTTTTGCAAAGAACGAGGAAAAAAAGGAAAAAGAAAAAGCTGAATTCGAAGCCATGGGAATGGAATGGAGCGAGGAAGAGGCAAAAGGAATGAAAACCTACGGCTGCCCTTCCTGCGGAGCGGAACTTATCTGTGACGCAACAACCGCCGCCACA
>JAFSDS010000070.1 GCA_017436125.1 Oscillospiraceae bacterium
TCTCGGTATGGTATAATAAGTGTAATCAATGATATCGCCGTTCAGTAGTTGTAGTTCCCTAATTTTTCTCGGTATGGTATAATTGCGGTGTGATAGTTGCCTTCTGCATGGAAGTTGTAGTTCCCTAATTTTTCTCGGTATGGTATAATTTTACTGTCAGAAACCCCCGCCGTGGTCGGGTTGTAGTTCCCTAATTTTTCTTGGTATGGTATAATCTATGGCACAAAAAAGCCCTTTGGGATGGGATCCAAAGGGCTTTTTGTATTTTAATTTTTAAATAATCGATAGCTGTTCATAAACAGCTGCCGTATCTTCCTGAGTAAGTTTACCAACAAGGATCTCTATTTATTCATACTATTTTTCTGTAATTACAAGAACACGAACCGAACCATTGTCCGGTACATTTTCATAAAGCCTTCGCTTATGTTTTTCAACCGCGTCGTATCCATTGCACACTCTCGTATAAACAGAAAACTGCATCATCATAAAACCGTCTTTCAGTAAAAAATTTCTGAAAGCGGTAGCTTTTTTCCTTTCGCCCGAAGTTTTTACAGGCAAATCAAAAAACACCAAAATCCTCATAAACTTATTCATATTCATGCTGTTTAAACGGAATTATCTCGGGAAGGGATAGTTCCGCTTTTGTTTTCTTGCAACAAGCAGCAAAACTTTTAACCATCTTTTCAACCGCATATGCAATAGTATAATTTTTGCCGGATTTGTTATCATTATATTGCGATATGACATTTCATTTACCGAATCCCATACGTTTTTCCTTGCCAACTTTAGAAATATTTCCAAGAGCATCCACCTGATATTTTTCAATGGATTTAAGAGTTTTTACACCAAGGCTCGCAATGGTATACGTTTTATCGTGATTAATAACAGTTATTGATCCTCCGCTTATTCCTCCTGAAACAAAATAAACAAAACAATCGTTATCCGTTTTTGTGGAAGCCAGGTTGCTATCCTTATTAACAAGGCTGAAACTCATATCTTTTTTTGCTTTTACTTTTATGATATCATTGGGATAAAGAGAGAATATAAAGTCTTCGTCTTTCATCTCTTTCCAATTATCATAATCCTTAAACGCAATAACAGCTTTGTTCGGAAGTTCTTTTTTAAGCTTATCGGCAATATAAACAGGAACCCAATAATATCCGTCTCCTTCAACCTTAAAGACATCTATTCTTATCATTCCACCGTTATCTGCGGCACCTTTTCCTCCGTAAACCGGAACAGAAAGGGTGCTTTTTTCTATGAGCTTTACTTTCTTTACAATCGGGCCTTCGGAACCATCTGCTTTAGGTTTTCTGAAAATAATATCCTTGAAGGCTTTTTCTCCGTTTCCTCCGAACTCATTAAGTCTTGCTTTGAGAGCTTCGTAAAGGAGTTTATCGCTTTGGGGCATATAATAATCCTTTATTTCTCCGTCTTTATCAAGAGTAAGCTTGTTAAGAGGACGTTTTACGATAAGGCAGCCTTCATCAATTGCTTTCGGACTTTTTACAGTTGCGGCATGAGCTTCTCCGGTGGTTTTATGCTTCGGCATTCTTGAAACAAAAACAGGTTTTACTTTTTCAATATCCGTTTCGGAATAGTTCAGAAGTTTTTTCTCTCGGATAACCTCGCCGGGATTATTGTATTCGCTTCTTATAATAACCTCTTCGCGGAAGCCGTACCAAGGCTGCGGGAATGCTTTCATAACTTCTCCGGTAACAGAATTAACTACTGTATCCTCACCGGTCTCTTCGTTTCTTACATAAGCAATCTCGCGCATTTTCGAATAATCGGTAACGCGTTTAACGGTTCCGTCCGTTACGTTTGCTATAACCGCGGCATCGATAATATGGTGAGCATCGCCATCCTCGCGGACTTTATTGATTCCCCAACGTTTTCTGAGATATGCGGTAACAGCACCATTTACGGAACGAACACGTTTTTTCATTCCTTTTTCGGAAGGAGCAAATTCCAGATGATCTCTGATATAGTTGAGCACAAATCTCGATATATATTTTGTATCGTTAAGGTTTCTTTCAATGAACTGAGCTTTATCTTCTTCAGAGAATTTTTCTTTCAGAAGTTTCTGGCGTTTTCTCATATCACGGATATTGGTATTTACCCAAACGATAAATTTTTCTTTTCTTTCTCCGGAAAGATATTCAAGAGGAAGTCTGTTTCCCTTCTGGCGATTTTCTTCAGATTTTACAAGAACCTTATTTTTATAACTATCATCGAAGGAAATGCTATAAGGGATAACATGGTCTATATCAACGTAACCGGGTTCAAAAAGGCGATTTGCCTCAATTGCGGTAAGAGAGTATGGGCAGATTCCGTCCTGTTCAAGCCAAAGTTTGAATTTAACAAGATCAAGTCCTGTAGGGTTAGAAACACCAAACTCTTTTTCAAGGCGCTTCATAACCTTCTCGTTCAGGCTCTCATTTTCCTTCATATTCTTTTGAATCTGCTGACGCTCATCATGGTCTTTAGAAAGTTCTCTTGCAAGTTCCACGTTGATATAAAGAGGACTTTCTCCGTATTTTCTGATGATTGCATTAACAACTTTTATGGTCTGTGAAACAGCTCTTCTTACAACGGGGTTGGTGATATCGTCGAGTTCTTCCGCAGTTGCCGGAAGGAACTTTTGTTTTTCTTCCGAATTATGAGCACGGAAATTATAACCCGCTCCTTCACAGGCTTCGTTATATTTCTTTCCTTCTTCAAGGAACGGAATAATTTTTTTGCAGGCTTTTCGAGAAAGTCTTCCAAAACCGGAGAATGCAGAAATACCGAGAACGATATCAATTATTTTTTCTTCGATTCCGGCTTCTTCGAGATATTTACGAAGTTTATCTTCGGTTTTATAAAGAGTAAGTCCTCTTCCTATTTCGTCAAGCTCATCCCAGGAAATATTATCAAAAAGACCTTTTTCAACTTTTTCGAATTCCTTTTTGATTGCATGATAAGCTTTCAAATATTCGAACTTTGTTTTCTTTTCTATTTCGTCCCATTCTTTATTTCCATATGAAAGCGCAGTAAAGAATTCGGTTTCTTTAAGTTTAAGTGTCTTTCTTATTTTTGCATAGTTGAGCGTTGCGCTTGAAAAAGCAAGATTTTTAAGAATTTGTCTTTCTTCTTCTGTAAGAGGTCTGGAAACGCTGCCTTCGCCGATTCGCATATGATTTATGTTTTCAAGAAGAATTGCATACTGGGTGTGGAACTCGGCTTTAGCTGCTCGGAATTCTTCTTTTTCAAACACGCACTTACCTATCATGCGTTCAATCTGGTTACCGGCATATTTGCTGGGTTCTCCAGGGCCATCTTCAAAAGATCTTTGTGAAAGAAGAATATCAAGATATTTTTCGCAAAGGCTTTCACTAGCTTTTTCGTTTCCGAATTCCCTTTGTTTTTCAAAAATCGTCCTTACTTCTTCTTCAACCATTTTTCTGCTTACGGTATTAAGATAGTTTTCGCCTTTGTTTCTTTTATATTCCGCAAAGCGGGGGTCTTTAAAAAGCATTTCACCAACGGTTCTATATCCTTTTTCAGCCATTTCTGCTTCATTTGCAGAAACTGCTGTCAAAAGCATACCCGCTTCTTTTTCGTTTTTATCAGAACGACGATTAGATTTGAAGCCTCTGCGTTTTGCGATATGAAGAAGTGCCCTTATGAAATCTTCTGTACTCAGAGCACAATCTAGTGCTTCACTTCTAACCTGATAAATATCAGAAACCGCTTCATCATATAAATGTTCAAGCTCGTTTTCAGAAATTACGCCATCATTTATAAAAAGCTGTTTAATTCTTTCTATTCTATGTTTACGACGGCGTAAACGTCTTCTGGAACTTCTTGCCTCTCTTCGTGGAAGTGCTAGTGATGCTCCGTCTTTCGGATTTTCTGCAATATCAAAAATACGGCAGCCAAGGTCTTCAATCTTGTATGGATTTTCTTTATCATCCAATTTTACCGTTACCCATCCTATAGATGTAATTCCTATATCAAGGCCTATTCCGTATTTCATTAAAATCGCCTCCAATATGTTTATAACCTTATATTATCACTATAAAATAAAATATCAATCCTAATATTTCTGTCGGTGCTTTTTCGGTATAAAAAGATAACGGCCCGCAAAAGCGAGCCGTTAGAGCTTTTCGGTTTACTACCTTATTGCAGTAACCTAATTGTTCTTGGTATGGTATAAGAACATCTTCAATATAACACTTTTTATCTTTTTGTCAAGTTTTAAATTCCGCTCTGCTTTTAAAGTAAGGCGGGTTTTCATTTTACTCCAAAATGTTTCAAAACAAGCATGGCTATAAAATTTGTGGTAACCTATTGACAAATTCAACGTTTTATGGTAAGGTATAGCTATAAAATTTATAGCAAGGCGGTGCTTGTGTGGATAAACTTTTCAACAACCAAAAAGTAATACGATTTATACCCTCCCCGAAGGATTTTTACCATCCCTACACCATGTGGGATAACGAGGCTCTTCTTGATGTGCTTAAGAATTTAACCTCCACGGGATTAAAAATGTATTTATACCTTGGTTTACAAAAGGACAAGGGTGAAGAATTTGTGCTTTCTAGGGCGGATGCAATGAAGGCTCTTTCAATTTCAGAAGGAACCTACCATAGGGTAATAAAAGAATTAAAGGATAAAGGGTATCTTATCCAAGACCCAACAGAATCTGAATATGATGGCTCGGATAATTTTTATATTTTCTTAGAAGACAAAAATTTTAGACCAAACTTTCGATTTTGATGGAATGTAAATTCTTTACATTATGCTATAAAATTTAATGCAACAAACGCCCGCTCTGTTTTTAAAACTGTGCGGGCTATTTTTAAATATTAAAAAAATAAAAAGGAGGACATTGCCTATGGCAAAAAAAGAAAATTTTGAAACTATCGAAAACGACACTCCGCTAGAGAGTTTTGTTCCAACCGACTACTCAGATGTCGGACAAGGTGCGCTGCTTGCCCGTGCATACGGCCATTGTCTTTGCTACTGCGAAGGAATGGGCTGGCTCACTTATGAAAGCGGTATTTGGGAGCAATCAGATACTGCTGCACAAGGTTATTCCCAAAAACTAACCTATTTACAGCTTCAAGAAGCTAACATTCTTCTGCAATCTGCTTATAATTCCTCAAGGCAGTCTATTTCAAATGAAAAAGATTACCTAACATATGCAAACAGCAGAAGAAGCTCTGCAAGA
>JAFSDS010000071.1 GCA_017436125.1 Oscillospiraceae bacterium
ATTAATTTGCCTTTTAAGGTGTTGGCGGAGAGGATGGGATTCGAACCCATGGCTCTTTCGAGTCACCGGTTTTCAAGACCGGCTCCTTAAACCGCTCGGACACCTCTCCACGGCTGAATTATAATATATCATAAAAAACGCCTTGCTGTCAACATTATTTTCGTTTTTTTGGGTAAAAATCTTTCGGGCCTTTTCGGGGTTTTTCCTTTTAAAATCCCTTTTCGTTGTAAAAATCCCCGGTTTATGCTATCATAAAACCATAAATTAAGTTTCGGAGGCTTTTTTATGAAGATTTTTGCTCCGGATTATTACGGTGATTTCAAATGTATTGCCGGAAGCTGTAAACACAGCTGCTGCAAAGGCTGGGAAATCGATATCGATGAGGAGACCGCGGAATATTATAAAACCGTTCCCGGTGAATTTGGAAAAAGGCTTTGCGCAAATATCAGCTTTGATGACGAATGCTCAAGCTTTTTGCTCAAAGAGGACGAACGCTGTCCTTTTCATAACGAAAAGGGACTTTGCGACATAATCCTTACCCTTGGCGAGGAAGCGCTTTGTCAGGTATGTGACGACCACCCCCGCTTCCGCAACTTTTTTGAGCACCGAACCGAGGTTGGTCTTGGGCTTTGCTGTGAGGCAGCGGCAAAACTTGTTCTTGAAAAAGAAACAGAAACAAAAATCACGGAAATTGCCGATGACGGCGGATTTTATGAAGAAACCGAAGAGGAAAAGGCGATGTTTGCCGAAAGGCAGAGGCTTTTTGATATCTTTCAGGACCGAAACCTTTCCATTGAGGAGCGCATTGAAAAGGCTCTTTATGAAAACGGCGCGTTTTTTCCGAAAAAAGATTTTTCCGCCTGGGCAGATATTTTCCTCTGTCTTGAGCGGCTTGATGAAAAATGGACGGAAATCCTTTTGCTGATGAAAGAGAAACCCGCTCCGTCAAAGGATTTTGATTCCATAGCGGCGGAACAGCTTCTTTGTTATTTTACCTTCCGCCATTATTCCAACATGGAAAAGGCCGAAGCGGTAAAATTTATCGTTCTTTGTTTTTTGATTACGGAAAAAGCCGCGGAACAGGTCGGCATTTTTGAAGCCGCAAGGCTCTTTTCTTCCGAAATTGAATATTCCGACGAAAATATAGAAGCGCTTTTGGATGAACTTTGCGCAGAAAGGACATAAAATGAAACAGGAAACTATCGATATGGTGCTTAAATTCCGTGATGACCGCAACTGGCGCCAGTTCCATAACCCAAAGGACCTTGCCATATCCGTTTCTCTTGAGGCGGCGGAACTTCTTGAAATATTCCAGTGGAGCGCGGATGACCTTGTCTGTGAAGAGAAAAAAGACAAGATAAAAGAAGAGCTTGCGGATGTTCTTAATTACTGCATCCTTATGGCGGATGCCTGCGGCCTTGACCTTGACGAAATAGTACAGGCGAAGGTAAAGCGCAACTGTGAAAAATATCCGGTAAGCCTCAGCTATAACAGCAAAGCAAAATATACGGAACTTAAAACCGGCGGAGAAGAATAACCTTCCCGCTCTTTTTTTAACAATTTTTTATATTTTGACAAAAGGCCCCTTTATTTTTATTTATTTATGATGTATAATGTATTTGGATAAGTTTCCCCATCAAACAAAATGGAGGATTTTATATGCAGGAATTTGACCTTAAAACAAAAGTATATTTCGGCGAAAATGCTCTTGATCATCTTCTTGAAAAGGACAGCAAATGCGCTTTTATCGTAGCGGATCCTTTTACCGTTTCCAGCGGACTTATCAAGAAGATCACCGACAGACTTGATGCAACGGACGTTCCCTTCCTCATCTATGATGATGTTGTTCCGGATCCTCCCATGGATAAAGTCATTGTCGGCGTTCAGAAGGCTCTTGATCTTCGTCCGGACTGCATTATGGCTGTCGGCGGCGGCTCCGCCATCGACTTTACCAAAGCAATAAAAATGTTTGCACACAAAGCGGACCCGACTTTTGATCCGCCTTTTGTTGCAATCCCCACCACCAGCGGTACCGGAAGCGAAGTTACCGAAGTTTCCGTAATTACCGACCCGGTCAAAAAAATTAAATATCCCCTCGTTTCCGAAGAGCTTATTGCTGACGTTGCAATTCTTGATGCGGAACTTGTTAAGACCGTTCCGAAAAAGATCACCGCGGATACCGGTATGGATATCATCACCCACGCTATCGAAGCATTCGTCAGCACCGGAAACAGCGAATTTTCCGATGCCCTTGCGGAAAGAGCAATAAAACTCTGCTGCCGCTATCTCTGCCGTTCCTATCTCAACAGCGAAGATATGGAAGCAAAGGGCAAGATCCATGTTGCATCCTGCATGGCGGGCATGGCTTTTAACGAAGCAGGCCTTGGCCTTAACCACGGAATGGCCCATCAGCTTGGCGCAAGATTCCATATTCCCCACGGAAGAGCAAACGCAATGCTTCTTCCCTGCATCATCAGCTATAACAGCGACATCACCAATATGACCATTCCTCACGATAATCTTCCGGCATGCGTCAAAAAATATTGCGAGATCGCCGCTTCCCTCGGCATTGTAAACTTTAACGAGGTTTCCACCGTTCGTTCCTTTATGAACTATATCAAAATTCTCACCAGAGAGATGGATATGCCCTGCTGCATCAAGGACGTTGGCGGAATCACCAAGGAAGAATATTTTGCTGCCATTGACGAAATGGCAGAGGCAGCCCTTAAAGATGCCACCACAAAGACCAATCCCCGTGTTCCCACCAAAGAGGATGTTATTGAAATTTATACCGCCCTTTGGGATCTTCACAGGGATGACGAAAGATACTGATAATAAAAATTATAAAAGCGGATGCGTTTTAAGCGCATCCGCTTTTTTGCTGCAATAATTTTGGCCGAAGTAAAATTGAGGTTTTGCGGGCGGATGATATCCGCCCCTACAGTTGACAAAGGAGGAGATTCCGCACAAAAAACTTGACCTTCGGCAAAAAAAGGCTATACTTTAACTATGGAAATCCTGAAAGGAGAAGAAAAATGGATATAAATCTTAAAGATATCGACCTTTTCATCGAGGAAAACAAAGAAAATATACTCAGGGACATCGGCCGCCTTGTTGCTGTTCCAAGCATTGAGGGTGAACCGAAAGAGGGCGCTCCCTTTGGCGAAGAACCGAAAAAGGCCCTTGACCTTGGCCTTGAGATTGCCTCCGAACTTGGACTTGAAACCAAAAACTGCGAAAATTATATCGGCTATGCCCAGCTTTCCGGCGATTTTGAAAAATATATCGCAACAGTAACTCATCTTGACGTTGTTCCCGTTGGCGAGGGCTGGACAAAAAGTCCTTTTGAAATGTGGGAAAAAGACGGCTATATCATCGGCCGCGGCGTTATGGATGACAAAGGCCCCAGCGTTGTCTGCCTTTATGCGCTGAAATATCTTAAAGAGAAAAACATTCCCCTTCGCTATACCGTCCGCGCACTTCTCGGTGCAAATGAGGAAACCGGCATGGGTGACGTTCAGTATTATCTTAAAAACTATCCGGCACCGGCTTTTGCCTTCAGTCCGGACAGCAACTTCCCGGTTTGCAACGGCGAAAAAGGCATTTATCAGGGAATGATCTATTCCAAATGCGCACCGGACAAGATCGTTTCCATCGAGGGCGGCATGGCCTTTAACGTAATTCCCGATAAGGCAGAAGCCGTGCTCAAATTTGAGGGAAAAGCTCCCGCAGAGGCTGAAAATATCGAAATTTCCGCCGAAAACGGTCTTCTTAAAATCAAGGCATTCGGCAAAAGCGGTCATGCTTCCATGCCTGAGGGCACCGTTAACGCCATTGGCGTGCTCGTAAACTATATCCTTGACAACAACCTTTGCTCCGAAGAGGAAGCAAACTATCTTTCTGTGCTCAAGGCACTTCATTCCTGCCCCTACGGAACCGGAATCGGCGTTGACGCTGATGACAAAAAGTTCTCTCCCCTCACCATCATCGGCGGAATCATCGGAATCAAGGACGGAAAATTCTTCCAGAGCCTTGACAGCCGCTATCCCACCAACACTTCCGGTGCTCAAATCACCGAAACCATTAACGAAAAATTCGGCGAGCACTGCGTCTGTGAAACTGTTGCGGAAATGGAACCTTTCTATATCGAACCGGACTCCGCAGAGATCCAGACATGCATAAATACCTATAACGAAATCACCGGCGAAAAGGCAGAACTTTATACCATGGGCGGCGGAACCTATGCCCGCGACTTCCCGAACGCGGTTTCTTTCGGTCCTGAGCATCCGGAAAGACCCATGCCCGAATGGGTCGGCGCTGTTCACTGTGTTGACGAAGGCGCATCTGTTGAATTTCTGCTCGAAGCGCTTAAAATTTATATTGCGACCCTTATCCGCCTTCAGGAAGTTGATTTCTGAGCATAAAAATCAAAAAAGGCGGGAGGTATCCCGCCTTTTCTTATAAAGAAGGTGAAAATCTTGACCGATATTTCTAAAGAAATACTTGAAAAATACCAGATTCGAAAAACAAGAAAGCAAAAAACCGCGTTTATTGAATTTATGCGTGCTCATTTTCCGGAGCTTAAAATAGAAGAGGACGCTATTGGCTACAGCAGAAACATTGTCATTGGCAACGTTGAAACCGCAAAGGCGGTTTTTACCGCCCATTACGATACCTGCGCCGTTATGCCTATACCGAATTTTATCATGCCGAAAAGCGTTCTGATATCCGTTCTCTATGCTTTCGTGCTCGTAATTCCGATGCTGCTTATAGGATCCTTTGTTGGCGGCCTTGCGGCATTTCTTCTGGATGATCCCAGCATCGCAAACCTTTTTGCATTGACCACCTATTGGGGAATTCTCCTCCTTATGCTCTTAGGTCCGGCCAACAAGCACACCGTTAACGACAACACCAGCGGCGTTATAACCCTTATCGAACTTTTGAGCACCATGACTCCCGAGGAGCGTGCTCAAAGCTGCTTCGTTTTCTTTGATAACGAGGAAAAGGGACTTTTCGGTTCCTCAACTTACGCAAAGGAACACAAAAAAGTCATGGCGGATAAGCTTCTTGTTAACTTTGATTGTGTTTCCGACGGGGATCATCTTATGTTCATCCTCAATAAAAAGGCCCTGCCGGAATACCGCGAGCAGCTTGAAGGCGCTTTTTCCGGTATTGAGGATAAAAACATTCTTATTGAAAGCGGAAAGGGAGTTTATTACCCCTCCGACCAGAAGAGTTTTAAGAAAAACATCGGCGTTGCCTCTTTTAAAAAATCAAAACTCGGACTTTATATGGACCGCATACATACTCCGAGGGATACTGTCATGGATGAACGCAACATTGAAGTTCTTGTTGACGGAACAATTAAATTTTTGAACGCTATATAACAAAAAAGAGCTTTTGGCCTTTGCCGAAAGCTCTTTTTTATTTTTTTGCACGAAAAAACACCGGGGTGGTCAGGCCCGGTGTTTCTTCCTTTTTAAGTCAATTAGTTTGAGTTTTTGAGGAGGGTGTAGCTCAAAAAGTTTGCGGCTCTTTTTGAGTACATCTATATTATATCACGGTTATTTTTTTATTTGTTAAATAAAAGTGAACAACCCGTGAAGAAATATAAGATTTTTCAAAATAATTTTGTAAACATCAAAAATTTTTAGCGAACATATGTTTACAAACAAGAACATATGTGCTATAATTCATTTGGATAATTCCATCCGCATGAAAGGAGCATAGTTTTATGGGAAACAAAGCCGAAGCTATCTTTAATTATATGACCGATTTTATTAATGACCACGGATATCCGCCCACCGTCCGCGAGATCTGTGCCGAACTTGATATCAAATCAACTTCCACCGTTCACCGCTATCTTAAAGAACTTCAGGCGGAGGGAAGAATTTCCATCGGCGAAAACCAGAACCGCGCCATAACCCTTAAAAGCGCAACTCCTCCCGGAACTATCCCGGTTCTTGGCCATGTTGCCGCGGGTTCTCCGATTCTTGCGGAGGAAGAGGTTGAGGAATATGTTCCCTATGCGGGCAACACCGCCGACCTTTTTGCTCTTCATGTTCACGGTAACTCCATGATAAAATGCGGCATTCTTGACGGAGACATTGTTGTTGTTCGCCGCACTCCCGAAGCAAGAAACGGCGAGATAATCGTTGCTCTTGTTGAAGATTCCGCCACCGTAAAACGTTTTTATAAAGAGGACGGACACTTCCGCCTTCAGCCGGAAAACGACGATTATGAACCCATTATCGTTGATTCCGTTGACGTTCTTGGAAAAGTTGTTTCCGTTATGAGAAGCTACGACTGATAAGTTTTTATAAAAAAGGCATCCGCAAAAGCGGGTGCCCTTTTTTATTGCGGGCGGATGGACGCCCTTTAAATAGCCGAACAAAAAATGCAAAATGAAAACCGCCGTCGCCATCGAAGACGGCGACGGTACGCATATAATAGGATTGTATAATGATACAATCCCTCCGTCTTCGCCGTTAACAGCGAAGACACCTCCCTTTACACAAGGGAGGCCAATATTTGCGGAAAAGAAAAAGGCGGATGATATCCGCCTTTTTTATTCTATATCGATTATAACAAGTTCCGGGCGGTTAAAAATGCGGGGAACAAAATTTGATTCCTTTGCAAGGCCGCGGCTGACTATCATGGTCGTTTCGCCAACTTCATAACGGCCGCCGGCATATTTTGGGAAAAGGCCCTGGCCCGGGGCATAAAGTCCGTTTAAAATACCCGGAATCCTCCACTGGCCGCCGTGGGCGTGGCCACAGAGAACAAGGTCAAACCCAAGCTTCTCATATTCTTCGATGTATTCCGGATGGTGGATGAGGAGGATGTTAAAGGATTCGTCAAAATGATAATTTCCCTTTACCTGCTCTATATGGGCAAGCTGCTCATGGATATCATCGTATGCGGTCCTGTCATCAAAGCCATAGATATCCGGCGTTCCGGAAACGGCGGATATCGCCATTTTTGTATTCTGTCCGTCAAGAACGGTTATTCCGCAGCTGCGGACCTTTTCTTTTATTTCCTCAAGGTTTTTGAGGCGGATCTCATGGTTTCCGGTGATGTAATAGCAGGTGTATTCTTTTCCAATGGCCTTCATGGCGGTTATGGCGTTTTCTTCCGGCATTCTTCGGCTGTCAAAAATATCTCCGCCAAAAAGAACGATATCCGGATTTTGGGCGCGGACATTTTCGATAAGGTCGCTCTGGTCCTCGCCGCCATAGGTGCAGGAATGAAGGTCGGTTATGAGGGCGATGCGAAGTTTTTCGTCGCTTTTTTCGTTTTCAACGGTGTAATTTACAACTTTCATCCTTGAATCAATGGCAAAAACCGCAAGAAGAAGCGAAAGAATTATTACAATGGCCATAAGTATAAATTTTTTATTCATTTTGTTCCTTTCGTAGGGGTCAGTCGGCGTTTTCGTCGCCGATATAGGTGAAGCGCTGATATGTTTTTCCGTCCCGCTCAACGGTTTCTTCCCACATGGAAGCGGGGCGGACCCAAAGGCCGAATTCGCCGTAGAGCTGGCGATATACGACCATTTCTTCTTCGGTTTCGCTGTGTTTTGCTGTTCCGATAACCTCGTATTCTTTGCCTTTAAAATGGCGGTAGCGGCCGGGTTTTATCATTGGAAATTCTCCTTTCTGAATGATATTTTATGAATGGCGGATAAAAGCGCCAACAGAGCTATGCCATGATTTCCTTTGGGTAAAGAATAGTTTTATATGTACCCCCATTTCTTTGACGGCGCAAAGAAACGGCGGATGTATTATAAAAACAATCCCTCCGTCATTTCCTACGGAAATGCCACCTCCCTTTAGGCAAGGGAGGCCTGCCCTCCGGGTTGCCTGGTTTGCGGGCGACCGCAAAGGTCACCCCTACAGAGTCGAGCAAACGATGTAAATTGAAAACCGTTGTCGCCTTCGAAGACGGCGACGGCGGTGGAGATTAGAAATCTCCCTCGTCCAGCGGTGAGTTTATTCCCCCTTGAGGGGGAGTCGCTCGCGGGAGCGAGCAGGTAGGGGTGTAAACTTTTCTTTCAGGGCAACCCGGTTTCTTTTGGTTACAAAAGAAATGGGGTTGTATTATTAATGAATCCCTCCACCACCTCCGGTGGTCCCCCTCCCTTTGACAAGGGAGGCTTGCCCTCCGGGTTGCCTGGTTTGCGGGCGGATTATATCCGCCCCTACAATTGCAAGGGGGGCTTTTATTTTGAAATTATATCTCTTACGCATTTTCCCGCAAGAAGATATCCCGCCGCCGGAGGAACAAAAGAGATGCTTCCCGGGGCATGGCGGCCGTTTTCGCTTTCGATGGCGGCCTTTTTTGCTTCTTCGGTGCTGAAAAGTACGGTCTGTTTTACAATGCCGCGCTTTTTAAGCTCCCGGCGGATTACCCTTGCAAGAGGACAGCCGCAGCCTGCAGTTTCGGAAACATCGCCGATATGAAGTTTTTCCGGATCAAGACGGTTGCCTGTTCCAAGGCACATAAGAAGATCTATTCCTCTTTTTTTGCATTCTTCTGCAATATGGAGCTTTGCGGTAACGGTATCAATAGCGTCGATTATATAATCCGGCTTCCAGTCATAGAGAAAATCGCTGTTTTCCGGAAGATAGAATTCCTTTAAAAAAGTCATATCCGCAGAGGGATTTATAAGGCAAAAGCGTTTTTTTGCCGCCTCTGTTTTATCCATTCCGACAGTTTCATCCGTTGCAAGAAGCTGGCGGTTTATATTTGTTTCATCAACGGTATCGCCGTCGACAAAAAGAAGATGGCCTATGCCCGCTCTTAAAAGAGCTTCTGCTGCGGAGCCGCCGACGCCGCCAAGGCCTATTACGGCAACACGGGCATTTTTTAATTTTTCCATGGGTTCTTTTCCAAGGAAAAGTTCCGTTCTTTCAAAACGCGGCATGGATACGGCTCCTTTCTTTTATGGTATGGGGTGGTGGTGTATTATAAAAACAATCCCTCCGGCATTTTGGCAAAGCCAAAATGCCACCTCCCTTTACACAAGGGAGGCTTGCCCTCCGGGTTTCGGTTTGCAAAACGGTCGGGACCGTTTCCTACGGCCTGTAAGGGAGGTCTGTAAAATATAAAAACCCCGCGTTGCCGAACAGTCCATCGTTGAAACCCGGTCGTAAGACAAGGGTGGGTAAAATCCCCCCGTCTGTTTCACGTTCCCTTGGCAAAAATGGCAAGGCCTACATTACGCAGACGGCGACGATTCCCGTTTCAAGATTTGTTGGATTAAAAAAACGGACGATTCTCGCACAAAGCAGGGTCTTTTTCTATTTTACGTTTTTAAAGCAGAATTATGCCTCGTATCCTTCGCCGAAATAGATTCCGTAAATTTCATCGTATTCGTCTTCGTCAACGATCTCTTCGAGATAATCGCCTTCGCCGTCGATGACATATTCAAGGATAACCGGTTCCTCAAGTTCGCGTTCTTCCTCTGTAAGGCCTTCGGGATAGAGAACGCAGTATTTTTTTCCGTTATGCTCGATGGCATCAACAAGTTCAAATTCGATATCGTTGCCCTTTTCGTCGGTAAGGGTAACGGTGTTGTATTCTTCAAATTCCTGCGGCATGATTTTCAGCTTTCCTTTTATAAGTTTTTATTTTGCTTTCAATAACTTTGATGAAAACTCAGCTTTCCTGCTCGTCTTCTGCAAAGTCATAGAGCTCTTCGAGGCGGTCGATAAAGATCTCGGAAATTTCTTCGTATTCTTCGTCGTCTTCGATGGGCTCAAGGAATTCTTCGCCGTTATCTTCAACAACTTTAAGAATATAGAGCTCGCCGTCCTCGTTTGCAAGGTTATCGGGAGTCTGGGTGGGAAGAAGTGCAAAATATTCGTTATTTTCGGTCACAAGGCTGTCAACGATCTCGAATTCGCGTTCGATTCCGTCTTCGTCAACAAGGGTGATAAAATCGTTGCCGTAATCTTCGATTTCAGCAGGGTTATTATTCTGTTTGCTCATTTTTCTTTCTCCTTTTTCGGGGATATTTTTTACATTATTATATTATAATAAACCTTCAATAAAGTCAATCATCAATAGTGGGTTCCGTTGGGTAAGAAATTTCTATGGAATTTATTTTTACCGGCTCTTTTGCAAGGTATCCTCCGGCATAGCCGGAACTTTCGCCCTCTTCTATAGCAAAAACCGTTTCCATTCCGGAAATGACCTGGCCAAAGACGAGGGTTTTTCCGTCATATTCGGAAGTAAGGTCCTCTCCGGTAATGATGAAAAGGCTTGGATAGGCTTTTTCGTCTTCCAATACAAAGCCAACGGCGCCCTTTATGCAGGAATATTCCGTTTTATCCGCATAAAAACCTTCGCCGTCAAAACCTGTCTGGATGAACATATCCTTTGCAAGGATGTCAAAACCCGCTCCGTCAAAAACGCCGCTGTTATCAAGTTCGATAAATTTTTCCGCAGCAGAGCAGCTTCCTAATTTTATAACGATGTCGCCGAGGTCGGTTTTTACGGTTGCGGTGATATCACCGGCTGTTTCGGATGTCTGCCAGGATGAGGAAGATACCGCTTCATCCGAAGGTTCTATGGAGATTTCCGGAAGTTTATTCTCCGGAATTTTTCCGGTGAAAACTCCAAAAAACGCAAAAGCCGCAAAAAGAACTATGATTATCAGAAGAACAGCCGCGGCAATTATCCCAAGTATGCGTATGTTTTTCATAAAAAACCTCCTTTTCAGGGTTTAAGAGGATTTTGTTGGTACATTATGAAACAATCCCTCCGGGTTACCTGTTGCGGGCGACCGCAAAGGTCACCCCTACAGAGTCGAGCAAACGATGTAAATTGAAAACCGTTGTCGCCTTCGAAGACGGCGACGGCGGTGGAGATTAGAAATCTCCCTCGTCCAGTGGTGAGTTTATTCCCCCTTGAGGGGGAGTCGCTCGCGGGAGCGAGCAGGTAGGGGTGTAAACTTTTCTTTCAGGGTAACCCGGTTTCTTTTGGTTACAAAAGAAATGGGGTTGTATTGTTAATGAATCCCTCCACCACCTTCGGTGATCCCCCTCCCTTTACACAAGGAAGGCTTGCCCTCCGGGTTACCTGTTGCGGGCGGATAATATCCGCCCCAACAGAGCAGAGCGAAAATGTAAAATAAATATTTATGGGAAGGTTTTCATCCAAAAAGGATCTTTGCCGTCAGCGCGTTGGAAAGCAAAAATCCCTTTGGGGTAAAGGAAATATTGTTTTCGTTTATTTTTAAAAGGCCGGGAGCAGCAAAAGGCTTGGCATTTTTTAAAATCTCTTTTGCCGGAGAATCCGGATATTTTTCCGAAAGGGCCTTTATATCAAGTCCGTCCGAAAGGCGAAGCCGGAGCATTGCGTATTCTTCCCAGCCGCCGCCTTTTGATTCCTCTTTTTCGTTTTCATCAAAAGGGATATTGAGAAAAGAGTTTATATTACGGTCAAAATAAAAACGGCGGCCCTCCATAAAGGAATGGGCGGAAGGACCTATACCGATATATTCGTCATCCAGCCAGTAGTGGAGATTATGGAAAGAGCGCTTTTTATCCTTTGCAAAGTTCGATATCTCGTACTGTTCAAAGCCGCGTTTTTCAAGTTCCGAACAGGCAAGAAGATAGAGATCCGCCGCCTTTTCGTCATCCGCACAGAGAAAGCGAAGGTCGCTTTTTGAAAGGGGAGTGCCTTCCTCGATTTTCAGCATATAGCAGGATATATGCTGAACACCGAGGGAGGAACAAAAATCAATGCTCTTTATAAGACTTTCCTCCGTCTGGTAGGGGATGCCCAGCATAAGATCCAGGGAGATATTATCAAAACCGGTCTTTTGGGCTGCTTTTACCGTTTCTTCTGCTTCTTTTGCGGAATGTATGCGCCCAAGGGCGGAAAGTTCCTTATCATCCGAACTTTGAAGTCCGAAGGAAAGGCGGTTTATCCCGGCGGAGCGAAGAACGGAAAAATCAACTCTTTCCGCCGCGCTTGGATTTCCCTCTGCGGTAACTTCCGCATCGGAAGTGAGATAGGGTCTTGCGGCATCCATTATCTCGCAAAGGCGTTTTTCGCCAAGAAGAAGGGGCGTTCCGCCGCCAAAATACAAAGAGTTATAGGACCTTGCATACTTTTTTCCATAAAAATCAATGGCCTCTATGACCCGGTTTTTGTAATTTTCGAAATATTCTTCGCCCTTCGGAAAAGAATAAAAGTCGCAGTACCTGCATTTTTGAATGCAGAAGGGAACGTGAATATACAGTCCCGCATGGGGGTTTTTATTCATCGGTGCTCCCTCCTTAAAATTCCTGTTTTTTGACAAAAAGCGGTGCTCATTTTTGTTTTTCAACAGCAAAAAATTATCAACCTTGAAAACTTTTGGCTTAAAACCGCGTTAAAATGCCGTTTTTTTGAGCACTTTTCAACATTTTCCACAACGGCGCTGTTGAAAACTTATGATTTCATAAGTTTTAACCTGTTAAAATGCGAAGTTTTCAACATTTTCCACCGAATACTCCACCAAAGGGCATAAATATGCCATTTCTTAATATTTTTGATGTTGAAAAGGGCTTTTTGATACTTTTGAGTATACTTTTTCGGTCAATTGTAAATAACTGGAAAACCTGCATAGGGGCTTTTTTCTATGCAGTCAGCGATGAAAGATGCTCAAAATCTTCCTTCATTTTCCGAAGCAAGGAGCACCTTATCGATGAGATTTTCAAGATCCTCCGGGGTTGTAAGTTCGCCGCATTCTCTTCTGAATTCCGCGGCGCCCCTCATTCCTTTGATATACCAGGAGGAATGTTTTCTTGCTTCCCTCATGCCGGTATATTCCCCTTTGTATTTACAGAGAAGATTTATATGCTTTTTAAGAACAGCCATTCTTTCTTCCGGGGTCGGTTCCGGAAGAAGCTCGCCGGTTTCCATATAGTGGGCGATGCGCTTAAAGATCCATGGATTTCCCATGGCGCCCCGGCCGACCATTACAAGGTCGCAGCCGGTTTGGTCATAGAGGGCTTTTGCGCTTTCCGGAGAAACAACATCGCCGTTTCCGATAACAGGAACGGAAACCGCCTCTTTAACCCGGCGGATGATATCCCAGTTTACCGGGGGAGCATACATCTGGGTCCTTGTTCTTCCGTGAACGGTCAGAGCGGCGGCGCCGTTTGCCTCACAGATGCAGGCAAACTCGACGGCATTGAGATGTTCATTATCCCAGCCGGCGCGGAATTTTACCGTTACCGGGATATCAACGGCATCAACAACCGCACGGACTATTCTTCCGGCAAGTTCCGGGTCCTTCATAAGGGCGGAGCCGCCGCCGTTTCCGGCGACTTTTGGAACCGGGCAGCCGAAGTTTATATCAATGGCGTCCGGCTTATATTCAAGGGCCATTCTTGCGGCTTCTGCCATAACTTCCGGCTCGCTTCCGAAAAGCTGGACGGCGCAGGGACGCTCCGCCGCGTTTATTTCAAGAAGTTCCGCGGATTTTTTACTTCCGTAGGAAAGGCCTTTTGAACTTGTCATTTCTCCGACAGTCCAGACGGCGCCGTATTCCCTGCTTATTTCTCTCATGGCTCTGTCGCCAACGCCCGCAAGAGGAGCAAGGGCGGCATATTTTGGAAGTTCTATATTTCCTATTTTCATCCGACTATCACCTTTTCATAATCCTCTTTTGGTTCTTCGCTGATTTCCGGTTCGGAAAGGGCCGGCTCCTCAAAAGTTTCCTCTTCTTCCAAAGCGTTCCAAAAATCAAATTCCGGGGTGGTTCCTATCATAGCCATGGGGTCAACAAAAATTCCGCCGACGGAGATTCCGAAATGGAGGTGGTTGCCCGTTGAAAGACCGGTGGTTCCAACTTCGCCGATAAGCTGGCCCTTTTCGACCATATCGCCGTCGTTTACGTCTATTTTATTCATGTGATAATGCCAGCTGATGATTCCGTAGCCGTGGTCGATGAGAACAGTGTTGCCCGTAAGACCGAGCCAATCGGCAAAAAGAATGCGTCCGCTGTTGGTGGCATAGATGGGTGTTCCTCCGGCAACGGCCATATCCGTTGCGTTATGCCATTCGGTAGCTCCGTTGGAGAAGGTACGGAAAGTTCCGAAAGGGGTTGTTTCTTTATAATATCTATTGCCCAGGGGAAGAACAAATTCACCGTTCCAAAGGGCGGCGCCGGTATTTACCCAGCGGTATTTCTGATAAAACTCATCAAAAGCCGCACGGACCGCAGCATCCTCGAGGGTTTCATCAAGGGTTTTTTCAGAAACGGTGAGATACTGGGTTGGGGCAACTCTTTCGAGGACGGTTATATTTTCGGAATAATAAAAATCGCCGAAGGAAAGTTCAAGGGTATATTCGCCCGCATCCGCGGCGGTTTTTACCGGGATGAAGCAATACCAGATTCCGTTTTTTCCGCGGAAGGTTCTTTCATATCCGAGAAAATCCGTAAAGTAACAGCCGTAAAGGTCGATATTTTCCACAGCGAGGGTGATATATCCGCCCTTGTTTACTTCGGTTGCGGAAATATGGACAACAGGCTCCGGAAGAGGTTCCGGCTCAACAACGGGCTCCGGTTCAACAACAGGTTCCGGCTCGGAAGAACTTTCCTCCATGGAGGACGAAGATTCCGAAAGCTGGGCATCGGAGCCTATGGTAGGTTCCGACGGGGAAAATTCGCATCCGGAAGATATTATCAAAGCTGCCAAAACGGCAAAAATAACGAGAGTTTTTCTTATTTTTTTCAAAAAAATGTTCCTCCGATGACTGTATTTTAAAAAGCTTTTTTATCTTTACAATATATAATAATATTATAGCATAACAAAAAATTATATGCTATAATTATTCTGTTATATTGGCGCAATATTCCAACAAATCATATTTCCGGGAGGTAACTTCCATGAAGATACTGGCTGTGGATTCCAACAGCATTATGAACAGGGCCTTTTACGGAATAAAGGTTCTTACAACAAAGGACGGTTTTTTTACAAACGCGGTTTATGGTTTTCTTTCCATCCTTCTCACCGCGATTTCCGAAACAAAGCCGGATGCCGTTGTTTTTGCATTTGACGTTCATGCGCCCACTTTCCGCCATGAATTTTATAAAGAATATAAAGCAGGCCGCCACGCGACCCCCCAGGAACTTATCGACCAGTTTCCGGTTATGAAAGAGCTTTTGGGCTATCTCGGATATCCGGTTATCGCCATAGAGGGCTGGGAAGCGGACGACATCCTCGGAACGATTTCCCGCCTTTGTGAGGAACAAGGGGCGGAATGTGTTATCTCCACCGGAGACAGGGACAGCCTTCAGCTTATCGGGGAGCATACTTCTGTTCGCCTTGCAACAACAAAAATGGGCGCCCCGGTTTCTACCATGATGGACAGCCCCGCGGTTCATGAAAAATACGGTGTTGAGCCCCTTGAACTTATCGAAGTTAAGGCGCTTATGGGAGATTCCAGCGATAATATCCCGGGTGTTCCCGGCATAGGCGAAAAGACTGCCCTTGATCTTATCCAGAAATATCACAGCGTTGACTATATCTATGAGCATTTTGATGAACTTGAGCTTAAACCTGCACAGCGCAAAAAGCTTGAGGAAGGAAAGGACCTTGCCTATTTAAGCCGCCGCCTTGGCGAAATAAACCGCTTTGCGCCCATTTCCGAAAATCTTTCCGATTATCTTCCGAAAGAAAGGGACGAAGCGGCGGCGGTAAATCTTCTTTCCCGTCTTGAAATGTATAAAATGATAGAAAGACTCGGTCTTGATGCGGCAAAAATTCCGGAACGAACAGAAACGAGCACTGCTCCCAAAAAGAAAGTCGAAGTTTCCTTCGGCGATGCCTCCGCTTTTTCCGGACACGATGATGTTGAGCACGCGGAGCTTCTTTTTGAGAGCGTTGGGGATGATATCACCTGCTGCTGTCTTGTTTTTGACGAAAAAGCGGTGCTCATTGAGAACGATGGCTTCTTTTTCGATGCCGCACTGGCAAATTTCCTGTGCTCAAACTGCAAAAAACGTACGGATGACTTAAAATTCCTTTCCCGCTGGGCAGAAAACCACGGCGGCGAAGTAAAAAACTGCGTTATGGATTCATCCCTTGCGGGATACATCCTCAACGTTTCCGGCGACGATTATTCCATAGAGCGCCTTGCGGCCCTCTATCATGCGGAAAAAGCGGAACTTTCAGGCGATGTTGGTGCTCATCCCGAGCTTTTGGAAAAAGCTGCTGTTTTTTCATCTCTTTGCGATATGCTCCGCACCGAACTTAAAAACCACGGGGAGGAAAAGATCCTTGATGAAATTGAACTTCCCCTTGCAAAGATCCTTGCATCCATGGAACTCAGGGGCTTTAAAATCGATCCGGAGGGCATCCGCAGCTTTGGCGACGAACTTTTGAGCACCATAAAAGAAACGGAAAAACGCATTTATGAACTTTGCGGCGAGGAATTCAACATTCTTTCGCCAAAGCAGCTTGGGGTCGTTCTTTTTGAGCATCTTGGCCTTCCGGCAAAGAAGAAAACAAAAACCGGGTATTCCACAAACGCGGATATCCTTGAGGATCTTCGAAAATATCACCCGGCCATTGACGAAATACTTGAATACAGAAAACTTACTAAGCTCAATTCCACCTATGTTGAGGGACTTTTGGGGGCGCTTGCTCCGGACGGCAGGGTCCATACAAGATTTAATCAGAAGGAGACCCGCACCGGACGCATCAGTTCCCTTGAACCGAACCTTCAGAATATTCCCATCCGCACGGAACTTGGCAGCCGCATGAGAGGATTTTTTGTTGCAAAAGAGGGCTATACCCTTGTTGACGCGGACTATTCCCAGATAGAGCTGCGTGTTCTTGCGCATCTTTCCGGGGATGAAAATATGATATCCGCCTTTACCGGAGGAACCGATATCCATACCCAGACCGCCGCGCAGGTTTTCGGCGTTCCGGAGGATTTTGTTACCTCCTCCATGCGCAGCAGCGCAAAGGCCGTTAACTTTGGCATAGTTTACGGAATCGGCGCCTGGAGCCTTGGGGAAAACATCGGTGTTTCCACAAAAGAGGCACAGCAGTATATCGACAGCTATCTTTCCCATTACAGCGGCGTTGACCGCTTTATGAAGGAGAGCATTGAAACCGCGAAAAAATGCGGATACGCGGTAACTTCCTATGGAAGACGCAGATATCTTCCGGAACTTTCAAGCAGCAACTTCAATCTTCGCGCATTCGGCGAAAGAGTTGCAAGAAACATGCCCATTCAGGGCACCGCCGCGGATATCATAAAGCTTGCCATGGTCAAAGTTGAAAACCGCCTTAAAGCGGAAAATCTTGACGCAAAGCTCATCATGCAGGTGCACGACGAACTTATCGTTGAAGCAAACGAAAACTGCGCCGAAAAAGCCGCGGAGATACTCCGCTATGAAATGGAAAACGCCGCAAAACTTTCCGTTCCCATGGAAGTTGACGTCGGAACCGGAAAAACCTGGCTTTTGGCGCATTAAGGTTTTTTTCTCATTGATGTAATAGTATCTTTTAAAAAAATGGTTCGATTTTATATGTACCCCCATTTCTTTGATGGCGCAAAGAAACGGTGGTATTACTCTTGCCGTTAGCGCCTTGCCGCATCGGCATTACGCCTTGCGTCAAGTCGACGGCTGCGCCAGTAAACGACTCGCTTCATCGTCCACAGGACGCGCTTCGTCGTTTATGCTGCCAAAGAAACGCTTTCTATCCCCAGCAGTTTGCTCCCGCAAACGCTGTCCCCTTATCAAAGGGGACAAGATGCACCACCGAAAGATAGTGCTTTCTATTCTCCACCGCCGTCGCCGTCTTCGAAGGCGACAACGGTTTTCATTTTACATTTTTCGCTCGGCTATTTAAGAGGAAAGGAGCAATATGAAAAACAACAGACTTTATAACGTTATGTTCCCCATTTGGTTTCTTATTCTGATGCCGGCAACATGGCTTATTACGATTCCGGCGAACTTTATTATAGATTCCGCCGTTCTTCTTTTGGCGGCACATTATTTTTGCCGGGGAAGGGAAAAAGAAATCTGGAAGAAAAGCATTGTTAAGGTTTTTGTTTTTGGCTTTCTTTCGGATTTCATCGGTTCCGGTTTTCTTACGGCCGGACTTTATATCTCCGCTTTTCTTGAAAGCGGAACGATTTTTGAAGCCGCCGCTGCCGGCGCAACAACCGTTGCAGGATTTTTGACCATTCTTTTTGCGGTTGTCCTTTCCGGAATATGCATTTTCTTTCTGGATAAAAAATGGGCTTTTGGAAAAACGGATATGAACGAAGCCCAAATAAAGAAAATATCCCTTGTTATGGCCATAGCCACAGCACCCTATACGTTTTTTATTCCGCTTTACTGATAATAAGGAGAATATAAATGAGCGATATCTGGAGTTTATTCGATAAAATCAAGAAAACAGAAAAAGTTTCCGGCCCGCCGGAATATATTATAGTCGGCCTTGGAAACCCGGGAAAGGATTATGAAATAACCCGCCACAACACCGGGTTTATGGCCATGGATAAAATTGCCGAAAAAGCAAATGTAAAGATCGACCGCCTTAAATTCAAGGCCCTTACAGCCGCAGGCGAACTTGGCGGAAAAAGGGTTTTCTTTATGAAGCCCCAGACCTTTATGAATCTTTCCGGCGAGGCGGTTTTTGCTGCCATGGATTTTTATAAGATCCCCCTTGATAAGGTCATTGTTATTTTTGACGATACCACCCTCGACGTCGGCAAAATGCGAATCCGCAAAAAGGGAAGCGCCGGCGGCCATAACGGTCTTAAAAGCATAATCGCCCTTTGCGGCGGAGATAATTTTCCCCGTATAAAAATCGGCATCGGCAAAAAGCCCGAAGGCTGGGACCTTGCGGACTGGGTCCTTGGAAAATATTCCGAGGAGGACCTTAAAACCCTTGATACCATGTTTGAAAATTCCGTCGAGGCGGCAAAACTTATGGTTTTGGGAAAACTTGACGAAGCCA
This sequence comes from Oscillospiraceae bacterium, assembly GCA_017436125.1. Taxonomy (GTDB): domain Bacteria; phylum Bacillota; class Clostridia; order Oscillospirales; family Ruminococcaceae; genus UMGS1668. The sequence goes on from JAFSDS010000071.1 coordinate 18,984, forward strand.
TGAATAAGTTTAACTGATTTAAAGCCTCCCTTGTACAAAGGGAGGTGGCATTTGCGTAAGCAAATGACGGAGGGATTGTCCTTTTATATAATTACAACCCCTCAGTCAGCTTCGCTGACATCTCCCCTTACACAGGGGAGCCTTAATATGTTTAACCACACCCCCCTTTTTCTTAAGGAGGGTCAATACTCTTTGCGGAGGTGTCCTATGTTACAAAGCTTTATGGACAGCGTGCCCCAGTTCCGACAGGTGGTGGATTCCCTTGGGCGGAGTTTTGCCATGCCCATTTTTGCCGCCGGTCTTTCCGGTTCTGAAAGAGCCATGCTCGCATACGGAATCAGTGAAAAAGTTAAAAAGCCCGTGCTCATAATTACCCCGGACGAGGCTTCCGCAACACGTCTTTCGGAAGATATCGCCCAGCTTTGCTCTGCCGAAAAGGTTGCTTTGTATCCCATAAGGGACCTTCGGTTCCGCAGCGCGGAGGGTTCCTCCGCGGAATATGAACAGCGAAGACTTTCGGTGCTCGGGCGCGTGCTCGATGAAAGCTGTAAGATAGTTGTTTCCTCCGTTGAGGCGGCTTTGCAGTACACTATCCCTCCGGGCACTTTTAAATACAACACTTTTTCCGTAAAACGCGGCGACGTCTGTGACATGGAGGATCTTTCAAAACGGCTTTCCCGTGCGGGTTATGAACGCAGAAGCCAGGTTGACGGCCCATGCCAGTTCTCTGTTCGCGGCGGAATACTGGATTTTTATTCCCCACAGGCAAGCAGCCCTGTCCGAATCGAATTTTGGGGCGACGAAGTTGACTCCGTTGCCATGTTCGACCTTGAATCCCAGCGCAGAACGAAGGAAATCGACGAAGCTTTTATCGCTCCGGCAAGAGAGGTCCTTCCGGATTCAAAGGAGATGCTCATAAAACTGCTAAAGGATGCTCACGCAAAACAAAAGGGCAAACACGGCGTGCTCGTTAAGAAAAACATTGAAGCGGACCTTGAAAGACTTGATTCCGGCCTTTCTGTTTCCGCTCCGGACAGATATATTCCCCTTATTTATAAGTTCCCGGCGACCCTTTTTGACTACGCTCCGGAGGGAGTTGTCATCGCTTCTGAATTCATAAAACAGAAGGAGATGCTCAAAACTCTTCGCACCCAGCAGAACGAGGATCTTTCCATGCTTTTTGAGGAGGGAATCCTCTTTCCCGGCTGTGAAGAATTCAGTCTTGACTATCCCGCCTACTGCTCCATTCTTGATGAGGGCAACACGGTGCTCATGGATTCCTTTCTGCGCAGCGTAAACGAGCTTCATGTCCGCACAGTTGCGGATTTTGGCGCCATGAGCCTTTCCCATTGGAGCGGCGATCTTGAAACTCTTCTTGAGGACCTTCGGGACTATGCCGCAAGAAAATATACTGTTGCCGTTCTTTGCGGAACAGAAAGAGCCGCCCATGCTCTTACCACCGACCTTTTAAACAACAATATTAACGCGGCCTTCGCTTCGGATGCCCGCATCTCGCCCGGAACGGTTTTTGTTACGGAGGGCTGTCTTTCCACCGGATTTGAATTCCCTTTAGGAAAAGTTGCGGTAATAAGCCAGGGAAGATCCAACGTATCCGAGAAAAAGCGCAAAAAATTCAAAAAATCCGAAAATCCGCTTAAAAGCCTTTCGGATATCACCCCCGGGGACTATGTTGTTCACGTTACAAACGGCATAGGCATATTCCAGGGCATTGTTAAACAGGATATCCGCGGCGTTGTTAAGGATTATATCGCCATTCGCTATGCCGGAACGGATATGCTCTATGTTCCGGTAACCCAGCTTGACCTTGTTTCAAAATACGTCGGCCCAAGGGACGACAAATCCGTAAAACTCAATAAACTCAATTCCACCGACTGGCAAAAGACCAGAAGCAGAGTAAAAGCCGCGGTAAAGGATATGGCAAAGGAGCTTATTGCCCTTTATTCCAAACGTATGCGCACCGAGGGATATGCTTTCAGCGAGGACACAGACTGGCAGAGGGATTTTGAGGAGCGCTTTCCATACGAGGAAACGGACGACCAGCTCCGCTGCATTGAGGAAATCAAGCACGATATGGAAATGGCAAGGCCCATGGACCGCCTTCTCTGCGGCGATGTTGGCTTTGGCAAGACGGAAGTTGCTCTTCGCGCCGCATTCAAAGCGGTCATGGACGGAAAACAGGTAGCGGTTCTTGTTCCAACGACCATTCTTGCATGGCAGCATTACCAGACTTTTATGCAGCGCATGGACGGATTTCCCATAACGGTTGAGCTTCTTTCAAGATTCCGCACCCCGAAGCAGCAGGAAAAGATACTCACCCGCCTTCGCAGCGGCGAAATTGACATTGTTATCGGAACCCACCGCATTTTGCAAAAGGACGTTATCTTTAAGGACCTCGGCCTTTGCGTAATAGATGAAGAACAGCGCTTCGGCGTTGCCCATAAGGAAAAAATGAAGGAAATGAAGGCCTCTGTTGATGTTCTTACCCTTTCTGCAACGCCCATTCCGAGAACTCTCAACATGGCCATGAGCGGAATCAGGGATATGTCCACCATTGAGGAAGCGCCCACCGACCGCCACCCGGTACAGACCTACGTTATGGAATACGACAGGGGAGTTGTTCTTGAGGCTATCCGCAAGGAACTTCGCCGCGGCGGCCAGGTTTTTTATCTTCATAACAACACCGAGAGCATCATAGGCTGTGCGGCCCGTCTTCAGCAGGATCTTCCGGAGGCTAAAATTGCCTTTGCCCATGGAAAAATGAGCGAGGAGGAGCTTTCTGACATCTGGAAGAGCCTTATCGACCACGAAACGGATATCCTTGTTTGCACGACCATTATTGAAACGGGCGTTGACGTTCCTTCCTGCAACACCCTTATCATTGAAAACGCGGACCACCTTGGTCTTTCCCAGCTTTATCAGCTTAGGGGCAGGGTCGGACGTTCCAGCCGCCACGCTTTTGCTTATTTTACCTTTACGAGGGGAAAATCCATAAGCGACGTTGCCCAAAAGCGACTTTCCGCCATACGCGATTTTACCCAGTTTGGCAGCGGATTTAAAATCGCCATGCGCGACCTTGAAATAAGAGGCGCCGGAAACATTCTTGGCGCAAACCAGCATGGCCACATGGAATCCGTTGGTTATGAGATGTATGTGCGACTTCTTTCCGAGGCTATTGCGGAAGAAAAGGGCGAAGCGCCGCCCCCTTCTTCCGAGGACTGCGCCATTGATATTGCCCTTGATGCCCATATTCCGGAGGAATATATCCGCTCCCTCAACCAGAGGGTCGATATGTATAAGCGCATAGCCGCTATCAGAAATCAGGATGACGCGGCGGACGTTATCGACGAGCTTATCGACCGCTTCGGCGATCCTCCTGTTTCCGTAATGGGACTTATCGAGGTTGCGACCCTTCGCAACATGGCGTCCCACCTTGGTATAACGGATATCCGCCAGGTGGATGCGGAGATGAGGTTCTATCCAAAGGAACTTGACCTTGAGCGCATCAGCATGGCGACCCAGAAGATGCAGGGCCGCCTTACCATGGACCTTATGAGCGCAAAGCCCCATCTTACGGTTGTTCTTAAAACTGCGGAACGCCCCATCGAGCTTATGAAGAAAGTTCTTCTTGCAATGAGGTATGACGGAGAATAAAAGATAAAAGCCCCTCTTTATGAGGGGCTTTTTTTGCTGCTGTTTTGCGGGCGGATGATATTCAATAAAAGGCCCCCTTGTGTAAAGGGGGCTGTCGTTTGCTTTGCAAACGACTGGGGGATTGTTGTTATAGATCGTCCTATATGGACAATCCCTCCGGGTTGCCTGTTGCGGGCGGATGATATCCGCCCCTACGGTTGGCTGGGGAGGATTGCGCAAGCGGATGAACGGCGATTTTATGGGAAACACAGATGTTTTTTATGCATGGATTGTTTTAATATGCTAAATCAAAAAAGCGCGGATTTATGCGGTTTTTTTAGAATTTTATTGTTTTTTGCGAAAAATATTTTATACATTTTTTGCATATAATTTCAAAAACACAGGAAAATAATGTATATACATTTTGATTTTTTGTCAGGTTTTTTCATTTTTGTGCAGTTTTACTAAAATTTACCTGTTAATTTCGTTGGTTTTCTCAATTGTCAACTATTGATTTTGCAGGATTTGTTGCGATATAATGTACTCGACGAACGGACAGTTCGTTAATATAACTGCCGGCAGCAAGGGAGATCCTTGCGCCTTATAAAAGACGAAAGGACTTGATATTATGTTTACTAACATTTCTCTTAATGATTATCGTTGCCAGCTCGAAAGCCGTATCCCCGGCGCTCCCGCATGGGCAAAACACGAAAATATGGCTTATTGTGAAGGTTTTTCCGCCCTTGTTGCTGAAAAGAAAAGCATCAGCCTTCATAAAACTCTTATGACCTTTATTCTTTCCATCGTAAAATAAATGTAGTAACAAAAAAGAGGCCGCCCAAAAGGGCGGCTTCTTTTTTATATAAATCTGTCTTTCTGTTGCGGACAGTTGATATTCCAAAATGCACGTTTTGCAGGAATATTTTTATTCATCCTGCAAAAATAATATACATTTTTCATCAGAAAGCCGTTTTTTGGTTACCTTTGCAATTTTAGGTTTTTTCGGCGGCGAAAATTTATCGTTTTCCTATGTTAAAGCAAAAAAACGGGTTTTTTGCCCTTTCGTCAAAAAATGAGGGTACATATAAATGAATCCCCCAGTCTTTTTTAACCGCAAGCGGTTAAAAAATCCAGCCCCCTTTGACAAGGGGGCTTTCCCTAAGGGTTATTGGCTTGCAAAGCGGCAATGAATTTTCAGGCATAAAAAAGACGGCCAAAAGGCCGTCGTTTTTTTGTTGGATATTATTCTTCAGCGGGTGCTTCGGTTTCGGTGTTTTCGGTGTTTTCGTTTTCCTCGCCCTCTGCATCCTCTTCGTCGCCTTTTGGAGCGACAGTGAAGGAAACAACGCGGGAATCTTCCGCAGCAAGGCGCATTACCTTAACGCCGGAAGCGCTTCTGTGCTGAACGTTGACTTCGTTTACGGAAAGACGGATGATGATACCGTCGGAGCTGATGGCGATGATATCATCGTCATCCGCAACAGCTTTTATGCCGGCAACTTCATCGGTTTTATAGTTCTGAAGACCTTTGCCGCCGCGCTTTTGGATTCCGTAGTTTTCAAATTCGCTGCGTCTTCCTTTACCGCCGGCACTGATGGTGAGAAGTTTTTTGCCTTCCTCAACGATCTCCATGCCGACTACTTCGTCGCCTTCGGCAAGTTCGATGGCTCTTACGCCGCGGGCGGTTCTTCCAAGTTCGCGCGCATCGGTTTCTTTAAAGCGGATGGACATACCTTTTTTGGTTGCAACAATAAGGTCGTCCTCGCCGCCGGTAAGACGGACCCATTTAAGTTCATCGCCCTCATCAAGGCTGATGGCGTTAAGGCCGCTCTTGCGGACGTTGCGGTATGCGGAAAGGCGGGTACGTTTGATAACGCCGGCCTTGGTTACCATGGTAAGATAGGTTCCCTCTTCGTCGATGATTCCGCCGAGCTTAATAAGGGTTGTTACCTTTTCGTCCTGTTCAAGAGGAAGAACGTTTACGATATTGGTTCCTCTTGCGGCGCGCTGGCTTTCGGGGATCTCGTATCCCTTGATGCGGAATACCTTGCCTTTATCGGTGAAGAAGAGGATGTAGTCATGGGTGGAAACGGTGAAGAGGCTTTCAACATAGTCCTCGTCGCGTCTTGTCATGCCGGAAATACCTCTTCCGCCGCGGCGCTGGGCTTTATAAGCCTCAACAGGCTGGCTCTTGATATATCCGAAGTGGGTAAGGGTAACAACTCTGTCCTCAACGGGAATAAGGTCCTCAAGATCCATTTCGCCGCTGATGGTTTCAATACCGGTGCGGCGGTCGTCGCCGCATTTATCTGCGATCTCGCGCATTTCGGTCTTGATGATCTCATCAACAAGGTGCATATCGCCAAGAACTTCTTCCAATTCTGCAATTTTTGTGCGGATCTCCGCAAGCTCGTTTTCCATAGCTTCACGGTTGAGGGAAGAAAGGCGGCCAAGGCGCATCTGGAGAATTGCGTTGGCCTGGATTTCGGTAAGGCCAAAGCGTTCCATAAGGCGGGGACGGTTTTCGTTATCGTCCTTACCGCTTCTGATAATGCGGATGACTTCGTCGATGTTATCCTGGGCAATTTTAAGACCTTCAAGGATATGTTCGCGTTCGCGGAGTTTTCCAAGTTCGTATTTTGTTCTGCGGATAATAACTTCGCGCTGGAAGTCGATATAGTTTTTGAGCATCTCCTTAAGGGAGAGAATCTTCGGCTGGCCGTTAACAAGGGCAAGCATGATAACGCCGCAGGTATCCTGGAGCTGGGTATAGGTATAAAGCTGGTTAAGAACAACCTGTGCGTTTGCGTCGCGTTTAAGCTCTATAACAATGCGAAGGCCCTCGCGGTCGGATTCATCACGAAGGTCGCTGATGCCCTCAATGCGTTTATCCTTAACAAGGTCCGCAATACTTTCTATAAGGCGGGCTTTGTTGACCATATAGGGGATTTCGGAAACAACTATGCGGTAGCGGTCGTTTTTCCATTCCTGAATTTCCGCACGGGAACGGACAATAAGCTTTGCTCTTCCGGTGGCGTATGCCGCGCGGATGCCCGCTCTGCCCATAATGATACCGCCGGTGGGGAAGTCCGGTCCCTTAACATGTTCCATAAGGTCATCAAGGGTCGCGTCCGGGTTATCGATAAGGCAGCAGGCTGCCTCGACGGTTTCGCGAAGGTTATGGGGCGGAATATTGGTTGCCATACCGACAGCGATACCTACGGAACCGTTTACAAGAAGGTTCGGATATTTAGAGGGAAGAACGACGGGCTCCTTGCGGCTGTCGTCATAGTTTCCCATAAAATCAACGGTATTTTTATCAATATCGGTGAGCATCTTTGTAGCCATACGGCTCATGCGGCTCTCTGTATAACGGTATGCTGCAGGCGGGTCGCCGTCGATGGAACCGAAGTTTCCGTGGCCGTCAACAAGGGGTGCGCGCATGGAGAAATCCTGGGCAAGGCGGACCATGGCGTCATAAACAGAAGCGTCGCCGTGGGGGTGATACTTACCGAGAACATCGCCGACGGTTGCGGCGCATTTTTTATAGGGTTTATTCGGCTCAAGGCCGTTTTCATACATGGTATAGAGTATTCTTCTGTGTACCGGTTTTAAACCGTCGCGTACATCCGGAAGAGCACGGGAAACGATAACGGACATAGAATAATCCAGGAAGGATTTTTTCATCTCTTTTTCGATATCCACGTTTATAAGTTTTGCCTTCGGCATATCGTCCTCAAGTTCGATAGCTGCTTCGGGAATAATCTTTTCGTTTTCTTCCAAAACGGTTTCCTCCGTTCTTTTGAATTACCTCCTCAGAGGAGGAGGGGGACCGTCGAAGACGGTGGAGGAGGGATTTTTGTTACCCTCCTGTTAATTTGGTTATCCCTCTTTCGTCAAAACCTTCGGTTTTGCCGCCTTCCCCTCCGGGAAGGCTTTTTTAAAGGGAGGCTTTTTTATCAGTCGTCTTCTTCTTCAAGTTCGGCTTCGAGGGCTTCGATCTCTTTTTCGATCTCTTCCATTTCTTCCTCTTCTGCTTCTTCGGCTGCTTCTTCTGCGGCCTCGCGCTCAGCCATTATAACTTTGCCTTCTTCGATTTTTTCATTTGCCCATGCGATAAATTCTTCTACGTTTGCGCCCTGGGCGATCATTACCTCTTTTGCAACAAAAAGCTGGTTTGCAAGGGTAAATTCAAGATAGACAACGTTTTCACTTTCCCAGCAGCGGTTGAACATTCCCCATTCAAAGAATTCATCACGGGGCTCTGCTTTTTCAAGAACGCCGTCTTCATAGCAGGCAAGAACGATCTCGTTGGTGAGGTATTTGCTGGATTTATAATAATCGGCGGTTGCCTTTTCAAGGCGCTTCGGGAAATATTTATAATAGGTAAGAAGATGATAGGTAAGATATGCGGACATGAGGGTTACGATGAAATAGAACATGAAGGGGGTATAGCTTACCCATACAAAAAATCCTCTTCCCTCATACATGGGATCAAAATAATCGAAATTAATAACGGACAAAACAATAAAAACAAGGCATATAACGCCCATGATAAGGCCGAATGCTCTTTTAAGCTGTTTATCTCTTGCGATTGCCGGAGCGGAAACGGTATCGTTATATTCGCGGTAAACCTCAAGGGTGGGAATATGTTTGAATTCATATTTCGGCTCGCCGTATTCGGAAACTTCAAGTCTTTTGATTTCGGGCTTCGGTTTTGGTTTTCTTCTGAAAAGATTGAATGCCATTTTTAATTTCCTCCTGTTTTATACGTCAAGATTCTGAACATATTTTGCGTTTGTTTCGATGAATTCGCGTCTTGGCTCAACTTTATCACCCATAAGGATGGTAAATACTTCGTCGGCCGCTGCGGCATCCTCAAGTTCAACGCGAAGCATGATACGGCGCTCCGGGTCCATGGTTGTTTCCCAAAGCTGTTCCGGGTTCATCTCACCAAGACCTTTATAGCGCTGAACGTCGCTTTTCGCGGTGCCTTCGGGATAAAGCTCTTCAAGAAGGCGGTCGCGTTCCTCATCGGAATAAGCATAGCGCACCTTTTTTCCCCTTGTTATTTTATAAAGCGGGGGCTGGGCGATATATATATGACCCTCTTCGATAAGAGGACGCATATAACGGAAAAAGAAAGTTAAAAGAAGGGTTCTGATATGAGAACCGTCAACGTCCGCATCGGCCATGATGATTACTTTTCCGTAGCGGAGTTTTGAAAGGTCAAGTTCATCGCCGATTCCGCAGCCAAGAGCCATAACAACGGGGGTAAGCTTATCATTGTTATAGACTTTATCTATGCGGGCTTTTTCAACGTTGAGCATTTTACCCCAAAGGGGAAGGATAGCCTGGAAGGTTCTGTCCCTGCCCATTTTTGCGGAGCCGCCTGCGGAGTCACCCTCAACGATATAAATTTCTGTATTTACGTTATCGCGGTCGGAACAGTCCGCAAGTTTTCCCGGAAGGGAAGCGCTTTCGAGCACGGATTTTCTTCTTGCGGTTTCTCTTGCTCTTCTTGCGGCTTCTCTTGCTCTTGCTGCACCGAGGGATTTTTCAAAAATCGCCTTTGCAATGGCAGGGTTTTCTTCAAAATAGGTCTTGAGCTTTTCATAAAGCATCTTATCGACCATGGCCTTCATTTCGGTGTTGCCGAGTTTTGTTTTGGTCTGGCCCTCAAATTCCGCATTTGTAAGTTTTACGGAGATAACGGCGGTAAGACCTTCGCGGACATCCTCGCCGGAAAGGTTTTTATCGTTATCTTTAAGAATTTTCTTTTCTCTTCCGTAATCGTTAAATACTTTTGTTAAAGCGTTTTTAAAACCGGTTTCATGCATACCGCCGTCGATGGTATGGATGTTGTTTGCAAAGCTGAGGATAACTTCGTTATAGCTGTCGTTATACTGCATTGCAACTTCGGCGGTGGAATCGCCGCTTTTTGCGGAGAAATAGAGAACTTCCGGATGGACGGTTTCAAGGCCTTTTTTCTTATGAAGATATTCAACAAAGCTTTTGATACCGCCTTCATAGTGAAGGATCTCTTTTCTTTCTTCCTCGCCGCGTTTATCGGTAAAGATGATCTTTACGCCTGCATTGAGGAACGCCTGTTCACGAAGACGGGCAAGAAGAATGTCGTATTCATATTCAAGGGTTTCAAAAATCTGGTCGTCTGCTTTAAAAAGAACGGAAGTTCCTTTCTCATCGGTATCGCCGACGATCTGAAGATCGCCTTCTGCAACGCCGCGGAGAAAACGCTGGCGATAGATATGTTCGCCATCCTTTACCTCAACTTCGAGCCATTCGGAAAGGGCGTTTACTACGGATGCGCCAACGCCGTGAAGACCGCCGGATACTTTATAGCCGGAACCGCCGAACTTACCGCCCGCATGAAGAACGGTAAAAACAACGGTTACCGCCGGGATACCGAGCTTTGCATGGATACCGACAGGGATGCCTCGGCCGTTATCCGTAACTCTTACGAGATTACCCGGCAGAAGTTCAACGTTGATATCGGTGCAATAGCCCGCAAGGGCTTCGTCGATGGCGTTGTCAACGATTTCATAAACAAGGTGATGAAGACCCTTCGGTCCGGTGGAACCGATATACATACCGGGTCTTTTTCTTACTGCTTCAAGTCCTTCAAGAACCTGTATTTGGTTTTCGTCGTAGGCTTCCTGCATGGGTTCTACGGCAAACGGAGTATTTTCCACGAATTTACCTCCTGATATTTTTCCGCAAAAAGCGGTTGATTTCGAAATTTGCCTCCCCTGTGTAAGGGGAGGTGGATTTTTTGAAGCTTGCTTCAAAAAAGACGGAAGGGTTGTTAATACAATCCCTCAGTCAGCTTCGCTGACAGCTTAGCTACCCTTTTGTCGTCTTCGACGACATTTCCCCTAATAGGGGAATCTTCTTTACACAAGGGAGCCTTTATTAAAGTGCCCCGCCGCGCTTTTTAAGAGTTGCGGGCGCAAGCTGGGATATATATACCTTTTCTTTTCCGTTTTCGCTTGTTACGCAAAAGCTTTTCGGAAGATCAAAGGTTACGTTTATAACTTTGTTTTCTTTCTGTGTTCTTGAAAGAAAACCGCGGGTTGATTTTGCAACGGTGGTGTTATCCATATCGAAAATGCCGATAACGTCGTTTTCCCATACGGAAACATCACCGCCGAGAAAGAGATACATAAATAGCCTCCTTTCCATATGGGCTGCCTTTAAACAAGGGAGCCTTTTTTCATATGGAAGACCTTGCCTTCTGAAAGGCCGGAAAAAAGTTCCTTATCGCAGCAGGTTAAAAAAATCTGGCTTTCTCCAATGGAGTTGAGGATATAATCTCTTCTTATGAAATCCAGTTCGCTCATAACGTCATCCAGAAGGATGAGGGGAGGTTCGCCCATGGCTTCGCCGAGCATTTTCGCTTCGCCGAGTTTTAATGAAAGGATGCAGCTTCTTTGCTGACCCTGGGAACCAAAGGAGCGGACCGGCATTTTATCAAGGGTCACTTCAATATCGTCCCTATGGGGACCGACTGAAGTTGAACCATGCTCAAAATCATAATTTTTTGTTTTTTGAAGGGCAGTATAGAATTTTTCTGCCCAATCGGCGGTGCTCAAAGAACTTTCTGCGTGCTCATTTTCATCAAGAACGGTCGTTACATATTCAGCAAAGAATTCTTCGCGGCCAGCGGACATACCCTTATAAATTTCTGCGGCCTTTTTATTGAGACTTTTGCAGTAATTTACCCTTGTTCTTATTATTGAAGCGCCAAGGCGGGCAAGCTGTTCGTCATAGATATCTATCATATCTATAAGGCCGGGATGATATTTTGCGTCTTTGAGCACGGTATTTCTCTGAAGAAGAACTTTGTTGTAATCCCCGAGCACGGATATATACTTCGGATAAAGCTGACAAAGGGATGTATCCGCAAGTTTTCTTCTTTCCTTCGGACCGTCACGGAAAAGATTCATATGGCTCGGCGAAAAAACAACGCCGCCGCAGGTTCCCGCATATTCTGCGGAAGACTTCATATCTATTCCGTTTTTCTTTAAATTTTTTGTTGGAGAAAAGGTTATCTCCGCATTCTGTTCCCGGTGTTCCGCATAAAAATCCGCTTTAAGGCTTGCTTTTTCTGCTCCGAAACGGATAAATTCCGCATCCTTTGTCTGTCTAAAGCTTTTTGCGCCGGTAAAAAGCCAAAGGGCTTCCATAAGATTTGTTTTGCCCTGGGCATTTTCGCCGCATATTATATTTACTTTTTCACCCGGGATCATCGAAAGATATTCGATATTGCGGAAATCCTTTAATTCAAGGTTTCTGAAAATCATTCTTCAAATTCTTCTTCCGAAGTTACCATGAAGGATTTTCCGTTAAGTTCGGCAACGTCGCCCGGGCGCATTTTTTTGCCGCGCATGGTACAAACTTCACCGTTTACCTTAACTTTTCCGCCCTGGATAAGTTCTTTTGCTTCGCCGCCGGTCATAACTGCGCCGGAAAACTTAAGAAAGGAATCGAGTTTTATATATTCGTCGCGGATGGCAACCTCTATTGGAGGTTCTGCAGCGGGCCTTCTTACGAGTTTAAGCTGTATTTTTGCCATATTACACCTCTTATCAGATATCCGCTTTCATTCTTACGGGAAGAACGAGGAAGAGGAAGCTTTCGCCCTCCATAGGAAGGATCTTGACAGGAGCAAGGGGGCTGTTGATTACCATTTTTACTTTGTCGCAGCCGGTTGCGCGAAGAGCTTCGAGAAGATATCTGTTATTAAAGCCCATATCAACGGATTCGCCCTTGATATCGCATTCAACAACGTCGCTTATTTTACCGAGAGCGGTGGAGCAGGATATTTTGATTTCTCCGTTTCCGATGGAAAGGCGGATGGGGCTTTTAAGTCTGTCGTTTATAAGAAGGCTTGTTCTGTCGATGGAGTTAAGGAAGTCGCGTACCTTTACCTCAACAACGGTATTGGAAGTTGCGGGAATAGAGGAACGGAAATCGATGAAATCACCCTCAAGAAGGCGGGAAACAACGTCGTATCTTCCGATACGGAAGATGATATGTTTCTGGGAAAGGGCAATAAGAACTTCCTCATCGCCTTCAAGAAGTTTTGCAACTTCGGAAAGGGATTTTCCGGGAACGATAAAATCAAGTTCGTCGCCGTAGGTTACCTGTTCCTGTCTTATTGCAAGGCGGAAACCGTCAACGGATACAACGGAAAGAACATGATCTTTTATAATGAATTTTGAACCGGTATGAACGGGTTTAAAATCATTTACCGCAACAGCAAAGATAGTCTGGTCTATCATGCTTTTAAGGGTATCCTGCTTTATGGTGAAATTGATTTTTTCATCAACGGAAGGAACCTGGGGGAACTCCTCTGCTTCAATGCCGATGATGTTATATTCCGCAGCGCCGCCGCGGATCTTGGTGATGAATTTTTCATCGCTTTCAATTTCAACTCTTTCGGAAGCAAGGCGGCGGACCATATCAAAGAAGAGTTTTGCGTTAAGAACGATGGAGCCGTTTTCGCTGACTCTGCCTTCCATATAGGTAGTGATGCCAAGTTCCATGTTATAGCAGCTGAGGGTAAGGCGGTCGTCCTCTGCAACGATAAGAACGCCCTCCATGGCAGGATGGGTTGTCTTTGCTGCAACGGCACGGGTTACATTGTTAAGTGCCTCGGAAAGTTCCTGGCGGCTGCAAGAAAATTTCATAAAATCTCCTCCATACAGAAAGAAAGAATAGTATATTTCAGTAATAATAGTAGGGGCTGTTGAAAATGTGGAAAAGTATGGGACAGGCTTTTAATAAGCCTTTTTTTGGCTTTTTGTTTTCAGTTTTTTAATATTGAAAACTTTTGGAAAAGTTGAACTTTAAAAAAGCCTATTTTTGGATGTTGAATGATTTTTGCTTAATTGTTCAAACTCTGTTAAATTAACAGTCTTTCAACATTTTTCAACATGTGGAAATGTTTACATATCCCGAACGTTTTTAGTGATGTCTTCAATGATCTCGCGAAGGCGGGAATCTGTTTTCATCATCTTTTCGGTCTGGCTGATAGCATAGACAACGGTGGAATGGTCCCTTCCGCCAAATTCATCGCCTATGGCAGCCATGCTCATCTGGGTTATGTCTTTTATTACGTACATGGCAACCTGTCTTGCGCGGCTTATATTTGCTGCGCGCTTATTGCTCTTGATATCCTGTTCGGAAACATTAAAAGTTCTGCTGACTTCGGTTATTATCTTGCTGATAGTTACCGGAACGGGCTGGTTATCGTTAAGGATATCGCGGATAGCGGTTTGGGCCACCATTATGGTAATGGGTCTGTTTTCATAGATAAGGGAATTTGCCTTTATGTTTTTAACGGCGCCTTCAAGCTGACGGATGTTGCTCTTAAGGTTATTGGCTATGTATTCCGCAACTTCGATGGGCATATCCATTTTAAGAAGATCAGCTTTTCTCTGGATAATTGCTATTCTTGTTTCATAATCCGCCGGCTGGATATCCGCCATAAGGCCCATTTCAAAGCGGTTGCGAAGACGGTCCTCAAGGGTTTTTATCTCTTTCGGAGGTCTATCGGAAACAAGAACAATCTGTTTTCCGGATTCATAAAGGGCGTTGAATGTATGGAAAAATTCTTCCTGGGTGGAATCTCTTCCGGCAATAAACTGGATGTCATCCACCAGAAGATAATCTACCTTGCGGTATTTTTCGCGGAATTCCTGGGTGGTCTGGCTGCGGATGGCGGCGATAAGTTCGTTTGTAAATTCCTCGCCTTTTACGTATGCAACAAGAGCATCCGGTTTTCTTCTTTTAACTTCGTTCATGATAGCGAAAAGAAGGTGGGTTTTGCCAAGTCCGGAATCACCGTGGATAAAGAGCGGGTTATAATTTCGGATATCATGGGTTGCAACAGCCATTGCAGCCGCATGGGCAAATTTATTTGAAGAACCGACGATAAAAGTATCGAAGGTATATTCATAATCGCCGGTAAGTTCTTCCGCGTTGTTTAAAACAGGGGGCTTTGGAGGAACGATATCCTTGCTGCCCTCTTCTTTAAGCTGTTCGATAAAAATTTCTACCGGAAAGCCAAGAACTCTTTCAAATCCGTTTGAAAGAAGATCTTTATATTTTTCCGCAACTATGTTGCGCTTGAATTCGGAATTTACTCCGAGGTAAACCGAATCAACGGTAAGTTTTACCGGAACAATGTCTTTTATCCAGAGATTAAAGGCAACCTCTGTCATCTGTGTTTTGCAATAATCGGTTACAAGACCGAAAATTTCTTCAAAAGAATCCATGTTTTCCTCCTTTTTTCAGTTTATTTTTTTATGAGGAATAAGATAGAGAATAAATTAGGACAGAATAAATTATAGCATAAAATTATATAAAAGAAAAGGTTTTCAACATATTTTTGGCGATATATTTATAAATGTATTATAATTTATAAAGGAATTGTTTAAAATTGAGGTTACTGTTGAAAATTAAAACTATAAAACAAAAGGGGAACATTGAAGGCGACAGAGGTTTTTAATTTGCATCGTTCACTTGGCTCTGTAGGGGCGGATATTATCCGCCCGTAAACCAATAACCCGGAGGGATAGCCTCCCTTGTGTAAAGGAAGGTGGATTCGCCGTTTACGGCGAAGACGGAGGGATTGTCCATATATGACAATACATAACAAACAATCCCCCAGTCATTTTCTGACGAAAACGACAGCCCCCTTTACACATGGGGTCCTTATCATGATGATTTTAAGGCGGTATTTTTATTGTCTTTATTATATATAATTATAAATTATAATTTTATTATTGACTTTTTTTAAAATTGGCATTATAATCTACTGTTGCAAGGCATTTTTGAAAGGAGGGAAATCAGAGATGAAAAGAACCTATCAGCCCAAAAAACTCCACAGACAGAAAGTACATGGCTTCCGCGCAAGAATGGCAACCAAATCCGGCCGCAAAGTTCTCGCAGCAAGAAGAGCTAAAGGCAGAAAACACCTCAGCTACTAATTGATCGGCGGTTTTAACCGATGAAAACACTTTCTATTAAAAGAAACAACGATTTTTTGCGCCTTTACCGAAGGGGAAAAAGTGCCGCGGATCCATGCGTCATTTGCTATGTTTCTCCAAATCGCCTTGGCAAAATCCGCCTTGGCTTAACTACCAGCAAAAAAATCGGAAACGCCGTTGCCAGAAATCGTGCAAGGCGAGTTTTAAGGGCCGCATTCAGGGAGGTTTATCCTATGATAAAACCGGGATATGACATAGTCCTTGTTGCGCGCACCAGAACAACATTTACCAAGTCTACCGCTCTGACCCCTATCCTGACCGCCCAATTAGGTAAATTGGGCGCCTTACAGAGCACAAAAGAAGTATGAAAAAGCTGTTTCTGTTACTTATCAGATTTTATCAGACGGCGATTTCTCCTTATAAAAGGCCTTGTTGCCGGTATTATCCCACCTGTTCTTCATACGCATATACGGCCGTTGACCGATTTGGTGCGATGAGGGGCGGGTTACTTGGCTTTATAAGGATTTTGCGCTGCCACCCTTTTCATGAGGGTGGATATGATCCTGTTCCGGAGAAATGGGATTTATTTTACTACTCCAAAAAAAAGAAGAACGAAAAGCAGAAACAGCCTTCCCAGGACCAGGAGGAAGGTAACTAAATGCAGTTTATTATGAAAATTTTCGGCTGGCCGCTCGGTTTTGTTATGCTGGGCTGTTATCTTATCACCGGAAATAATTATGCGCTTGCTATTACCCTTTTCACCATTATTACAAAGCTTGCGCTTCTTCCTCTTTCTGTTAAGCAGCAGAAAGAGCAGGCCAAAATGGCCGTTTTCCAGCCGAAACTCAAACGTATCCAGGAAAAATACGGTAACAACAAAGAAAGATATAACGAAGAGATCCAGAAACTTTATACCGAAGAAGGCTATAACCCCATGAGCGGATGCCTTCCCTCTCTTATCCAGTTCCCGATCCTTTTCGGTGTTATCGACGTTGTTTATAAACCTATCTATCACATTTTCCGCGTCAGCAACGAAGTTATTGACGAAATGATTTCCGTTGCTTCTGCAGCGGGCCATGCTTTTGAAGCACATTCCTATTACAACCAGATCAAACTCCTCAATATCATCCAGGAGGAAACAGAACTTTTCCATGCCTTTGACCAGGAAGTAATCACTAAGATCGCTGAATTTGATATGACTCTTTTCGGCCTTGATCTTGGCGTTGTTCCCCAGTTTGCACTTACTTATGAAGGTGCGTTCAACTGGTATCTTCTTATTCCAATCCTCTGCGGTGTTTTCCAGCTTGGAATGACTTTCTATATGCAGAAAGCAAACCCCAGCACCCAGGGCGCAGGCTCAATGAACATCATGCTTTATATGATGCCTCTTATGTCTGTTTATATCGGATTCATTGTTCCCGCAGCGGCAGGTTTTTATTGGACCCTTTCTGCTGTTGTTCAGTTTATCCAGAGCGTTTTCTTCAATATTTTCCTTAACCCGAAAAAACTTGCGGAAAAAGCAGAAGCAGAAGCAGAAGCAGCAAAAGAAGCAAAACGCCAGCAGAGAGCTGAGGCAAGAGAAAAACTTAAAGAGCTTCAGAGAGAAAAGAACGCAAAATATGAAAGAAATGATGATCCTTCCCAGAAAGAGATCAACAGAAAAAAACTTGCTGAAGCAAGAAAACGCAACGCAGAAAAATACGGCGATGAATATATCGAAGTTACTGACGACGACCTTAATTAAGCAGGAGGCTTTTTGAAAATGGAAAGAGAGTTTTTTGCCACGGGCAAAACCACGGCAGAAGCGATCGAAGCCGCCTATGAAAAGGCCGGCGTTGACCGCGAATATGTAAACGTTGAAATTGTTGAATTTCCCAAAAAGAAATTCTTTGGTCTTAAAACCGTTCCCGCAAAAGCAAAAGCAACTATTGATGAAGATTACTTCAACAAAATGTTTGCTGTAAAAGAGAAAAAGGCCGAAGCTCCCAAAAAGAAAAAAGAGCAGAAACCCGAAAAACCCCAGCAGGAACAGCCCAAGGAAAAGAAACAGGAAAAACCCAAAAAAGAACAGAAACCCCAGCAGCCCAAAAAACAGGAACCTAAAAAAGAACAGCCCAAAAAGGAACTTAAACCCGCCGATGAAAAAATCGAGGAAGGTTCCAAAGAGGAAGCAAAAGTTCTTGCTCCCGAAGTTCTTGAAATGAAAGGTTCCGCCGCTGCTCAGTATATCAAGGAAGTTCTTGTTGCTCTCGGATATCCCGAAGCAGAAGTAAACTATGCACAGAAAGACGGAATGATCGTTCTTCAGCTTTCCGGCGACGAAATGGGCGCCGTTGTTGGCAGAAGAGGCGATAACCTTGACGCAATGCAGTATCTTGCATCCCTTGTTGCAAACAAAAGCGAGGGCAGCTATGTTCGCGTTGTTCTTGATATCGACGATTATCGCAGCAAACGCGAAGCAAGCCTTCGTGCATACGCAAGAAAAATAGCTTCCCAGGCCGTCAGAAACGGCCGCAGCATAACTCTTGAGGCTATGAACCCCTATGAACGCAGAATCGTTCATTCCACCGTTCAGACCGTTTCCGGCGCAACTTCAAAATCCATCGGAAGCGAACCCAACAGAAGAGTTGTTATCAGCCCAATTGAAGGCGCAAAACCCCGCGGCGATAAAAAATTCCGCGACGGCAAAGGCGAAAGAAGAGGAGGAAGAGGTAACCGCGCTCCCAGAGAGAGCCAGAAAGTTATCGTTCCTTCTTCCAACGAGCCGCCCAAGAACGATGTTTCTTCCCTTTCCCTTTACGGAAGAATCGATCTTGACTGATTGAAATCAAAAGGCACTTCATAATGAAGTGCCTTTTTTGTTTATATAAAAAATTATTTTTTTTGTAGGGGCGGATATTATCCGCCCGCAACAGGTAACCCGGAGGGATTGTTTTTATAATAAAGCCTTATTTATTTTATACGTACCCCCATTTCTTCGAAGGCGACAGCGGTTTTCATTTTAAATTTTTTGCCCGGCTGTGTAGGGGAGGTATCATCTTTATATAAAAGGAATTTTAATAAAAATACCGTCGGCACTTGATTTTAGGGCCGGCTCTTTTTATAATATAAAGTGGTATAAAAGCAGCCCTTTTTTTAAAATGGGGGTTTTTTCGAGGAGGTATTTTATGAGCACCATCGCCGCCATTTCAACGCCCCTTTCCGCTTCCGGACTTGGAGTTATCCGAATTTCCGGAGAAGAGGCCGTTGCAGTGGGAGAAAAAATGTTCCGTCCTTTTAAAGGCGGAAAAGAACTTCATACTCTGGCGGGATATTCCTGTGCATACGGAAGGGTTTTTGATGCAGAGGGAGATATTGATGAGGCTGTTGCAACGGTTTTTATTGCGCCGAAAAGCTATACCGGCGAAAATACCGTTGAATTTTCCTGCCACGGAAGCCCCGCGCTTTTAAAAAGAGTTTTAAGAGCGGCCCTTGATGCTGGCGCGGGACTTGCCGGCCCGGGCGAATTTACAAAAAGGGCCCTTCTTAACGGAAAGCTGACCCTTACCCAGGCGGAGGCGGTTATGGATATGATTTCCGCAAAATCCGCCAGCGCCGGAAAAGCCGCTCTTGCTATGAGGGACGGCGCACTTTATCGAAAAATTCGTTCCGTTACCGAAAAACTTACGGAACTTGAAACACATCTTGCCGCCTGGAGCGACTATCCTGAAGAGGACGTTGAGGAACTTTCCGACGAACATCTTGAAACGGTGCTCAACGAAACGGAAACGGTGCTCAAACGCCTTATGGATACCTATGACGCCGGAAAAGTTATCCGCGAAGGGGCAACGACCGTTATTGCCGGAAAGCCCAATGTTGGAAAATCCACCCTTATGAACCTTATTTCCGGCCGCGACAGAAGCATTGTTACCGAAATAGCCGGCACCACCCGCGACGTTGTTGAGGAATCGGTGCTCGTTGGGGATATTCCCATCCGCCTTTTGGACACCGCAGGTCTTCGTGACACAGAGGACACCGTTGAACGTATAGGCGTTGATATGGCGAACACGGAAATTGAGCGCTGTGACGTTGTTATTGCGGTTTTTGATTCCAGCAGGCCTTTTGATGAAACGGACTTTGAACTTATCGAAAAGCTTAAAGGCCGTCCGGCTGTGGCTGTTATAAACAAATCCGACCTTGAACTTCAGGCGGACGTTGACGCGGTACACGCGGGATTTGAAAATGTTGTTACCATTTCCGCAAGAAAAGGGGACGGGGAAGAGGAATTTCGAAAAGCACTTGCATCCGTTCTTAAAACCGCGGACCTTGACCCTGCGGAACCCGTTATGGCAAATGAACGTCAGCTTGACTGTGTTCGCAGAGCAAAAAAAGCCATTGACGAGGCTCTTGATGCGGTTGCGTTCGGCATGACCCTTGACGCAGTGGGAATCTGCATAGAAACTTCCCTTGACGCGCTTTATGAACTTACCGGCGAAAAAGCTAGCGACGCGGTTATCGAAAAGGTATTCGAAAAATTCTGCGTCGGTAAATAAAAATAAAAAGGCTCCCCTGTGTAAGGGGAGCTTTCAGCAAAGCTGACTGAGGGGTTGTAATCCTATCAAATGACAATCCCTCCGGGAAAAATTATTTTTAAATATATGGGATTTAAAAAAGAATCCCCCCGCCACTTTGTGGCCCTCCCCCCTTTGACAAGGGGGGCTTTAAGGAGGTTAAACTATGGAAGAATATTTTGCGGGAAAATATGATGTTGCCGTTGTCGGTGCGGGCCATGCAGGAGTTGAAGCGGCCCTTGCCGCCGCAAGACTTGGCGTAAAAACCTGTATTTTTACCCTCAATCTTGATAAAATCGCGAATATGCCCTGCAACCCTTCCATCGGAGGAACCGCAAAAGGCCATCTCGTCCGTGAGATAGACGCTCTTGGCGGCGAAATGGGCAAGGCCGCGGATAAGATGATGATACAGAGCCGCATGCTCAACCTTGGAAAAGGCCCCGCTGTTCATTCTCTCCGCGCACAGGAGGACAGGGCTTATTACCATCTTCTTATGAAAAAGACTCTTGAACAGCAGGAAAATCTTGATATAAAACAGGCGGAGATAGTTGAAGTTCGTCCGGACGGAAAAGGCGGCGTGCTCGGCGTTATGACTCACCTTGGCGCTTTTTATGAAGTTCCGAACGTTATCATCTGCACCGGTACATATCTTAAAGGAATCATCTATGTCGGCGACAGAAAATGGGAAAGCGGCCCGGACGCAAGCTCTCCGGCAAAGCCCCTTTCCGATTCTCTTGAAAAACTTGGCATAAAACTCCGCCGTTTTAAAACCGGAACACCCGCCCGCGTGCTCAGAAACAGCATTGATTATGATAAGCTTGAAATCCAGCACGGCGATGAGCACATAGTGCCCTTCAGCTTTGAAACAAAGGGCGAACTTAAAAACAAAGTTGACTGCTGGATAGGCTATACAAACGAGGATACCCACGAAGTTATCCGCAAAAACATCGACCGTTCTCCTCTTTATTCCGGAAAAATCGAGGGAATCGGCCCTCGCTACTGCCCGAGCATTGAGGACAAGGTAATGCGTTTTCCTGATAAGATCCGCCACCAGTTTTTTGTTGAACCCATGGGCCTTGATACGGAAGAAATGTATCTTTCCGGTCTTTCAAGCTCCCTTCCGGAGGATGTTCAGGTTGCTATTTACCGCTCCATCAAGGGACTTGAGCACGTGAGCATCATGCGCAACGCTTACGCCATCGAATATGACTGCTGCGACAGCCTTGACCTTCGCCCAACCCTTGAATTCATGCAGGTAAAAGGACTTTTCGGCGCGGGACAGTTTAACGGAACCTCCGGTTATGAGGAAGCCGCTGCTCAGGGACTTCTTGCGGGAGTAAACGCCGCAAGACGCGTGCTCGGAAAAGAGGAAATAGTCCTTGAAAGAAGCAATTCCTATATAGGAACCCTCATCGACGACCTTTGCACCAAGGGCGTTCTTGACCCTTACCGCATGATGACCAGCAGAAGCGAATACCGCCTTGTGCTCAGACAGGACAACGCGGATATGCGTCTTACCCCCCTTGGAAGGGAAATCGGCCTTATAAGCGACGAAAGATGGGAGAGTTTTCTTGAAAAACGCCGTCTTCGTGATGAGGAACTTGAAAGAGTTAAAACTTCTTCCGTAAGAATGAGCCCGGAACTTGACGCGGTGCTCATTGAAAAGGGAACAGCGCCTCTTAACGAGGGTACAAAGGTTTCCGAACTGCTCAAGCGCCCCCAGATAACCTATGCCGACCTTGCTCCCTTTGATACAAACCGCCCGGAACTTCCGGAGGATGTTATCGAACAGGTTGAAATCGAGATAAAATACGAGGGTTACATAAGAAAACAGCTTGCCCAGGTTGAACAGATGCACCGCCTTGAGGAAAAGAAGATACCGGAGGACATTGACTATAAATCCATCCACGGACTTCGCCTTGAGGCCATTGAAAAACTCAACAGGGTCCGCCCCATGAATATCGGTCAGGCGAGCAGAATTTCCGGTGTTTCGCCGGCGGATGTTTCCGTTTTGCTCATCTATCTGCAGAAATGAGGTCCAGTATGGTAACAGAGATACTTAAAACATATATCCCCGAGCACGCGGATGCTCTTTCTGAGGAGCAGTATGCTCAGCTTGAAAGATACGCGGAGCTTTTGGTGGAATGGAACGAAAAAATGAACCTTACCGCCATCACCGACCCGGAGGGAATTGCTGTAAAGCACTTCCTCGACTGTCTTGCATACCTTAAAAGGGCAAATATCCCCATGGGCGCAAAAGTTGCGGATGTTGGAACAGGCGCGGGTTTTCCCGGAGTTGTGCTCAAAATCGCAAGGCCGGATATAAAGCTTGTTCTCATCGATTCTCTTCAAAAGCGCCTTAACTTTCTTGGCGCGGTTATTGATGAAATCGGAATAAAAGCGGAGCTTGTTCACGCAAGGGCAGAGGATGCGGGCCACGACAAAAACCTTAGGGAGAGCTTTGATGTTGTTACCGCAAGGGCTGTTGCAAATCTTGCGGTGCTTTCGGAATACTGTCTTCCCCTTGTTAAAGTGGGCGGCGTTTTTGCGCCCATGAAAACGGCGGAAGTTCCGGAGGAAATTGAAAACGCAAGGGCCGCGGTAAAGATCCTTGGCGGAGAAATAAAAGCGCCGGATATTTATGAAATTCCCATAGGAGGCGGAAGATCGGTTGTTTTTATCGAAAAGAAAACCGCAACTCCGGCAAAATATCCAAGGCAGAGAGTTAAAATAAGCGAAAAGCCGCTTAAATAAAACAGAGGCACTTCGTAAGGAAGTGCCTTTTTTATATGCAGATTAAAACGCATGGGCGGACCTGTGTGACCGCCCTGTTTACCGTAGGGGCGGATATCATCCGCCCGCAACAGGAAAGCCGGAGGAATAGTTATCTTATTTCTTTGCAAAAGAAAAGCACCCGCCTTTTGCGGATGCTTTTTTTATTACAATTCTTCGTCCTGCTGCTGTTTTTCATATTTTTTGCGGCGTTTTTCGGCTTTTCTCTGTTTTTCCTGTTCCTTTTCGCGCTTTTTCTTATCAAATTCATAGCGGCTTGCGTTTATATAGCTGAAGAACATCACCGCGATGAACATAAGAAGGGGAAGAAGGCAGAACCACATATAACCGCTAATGCCAGGATTTATGTAATCGAAGTTATCGAAAAACTTAAAAAACCAAACGATATCGCAGATTTCGGTAACGACTGCGCCGGCGATGAGGGCCGTTTTAAGTGCTTTTTTGGTGCGGTTTGCCTTTACTGCAAGAAAAAGTATCATATAAAGCAGCCACATGGCAAGGATAACGGCGATAACAAGGTTTGCTCCCTCGATTTTCTGTATAAGCATGGTGAGCCAGGTAAGCATTTTTTAAAAACCTCCTTTAAGTATCCAGTTCATAGTAATAGACTTTTTCTCCGTCAAAAAGAGCGAAAGAGAAGTTATGGGAATATGTTGCGTATTCGTTTCGATTTTTATAGAACCAATACCCTTTTGTATTTGGGATATAACTTCTTAATTCAAGTCCATTATACTCCGATTTTGGGAAAATTAAAGAGGCAATTCCGGTATCCACGGGAGTTTTTTGCCATTCGGATTTTATTTTTTCGATTTGCTCCGCGGTTGGGCGGAAGATTATTATTTCCTCGCCGTCACCGTGAAAACCGCCGTGGGTATCTTTATGAAATTCTATCTGATAAGGTTTTATATCTATATCAAGATTGTTACGGATATCTGTTACGGTGCTTCCGGGAAAAACGCAGAGGATGAACAAAAGGATTTCCGCAATTATTTTGAAAATAATCTGCATATTATTCCTCCTCTTTAAAGGAAAGAATGTCCCCGGGCTGACAGTCGAGAACTTTGCAGATAGCCTCGAGGGTTGAAAAACGTACGGCTTTTGCTTTTCCGGTTTTTAAAATGGAAAGATTGGCCATGGTGATGCCCACTTTTTCCGAAAGTTCGGTCATGCTCATTTTTCTTTTTGCGAGCACGACGTCAAGATTAACTTCTATTGCCATGAGCACGGCCTCCTTTATATGGTAAGATCGCTTTCGTTTTGGAGCAAAGCGGATTTATAAACAAGATGGGAAAGGGCAAAGCAAACAACAGCCACCGCAACGCCGACGAAAATCACCAGAGGAGAAAAAATCAAAACAACGCCCGGGTGGTTCATGTTCATAAAAAGAAGCGCCCAGTTTCCCAGGAAGAAAAACGCGCAGTCCCCAAGGGCGAGAAAAGCGATTATTTTAAGGAGCTTTGAGTTATCAAAGCTGAAGGATCTGTCTTCGCCGATGTTTTTTGCTATCTTCCAGCCGAAAAACAGCGAAACAAAACAGGGAACGGCGCAAAGCCAGAGAAAAACAAGCCAGGGCCAATAACAATAGGCAAGTTCAGGATTGAGCGAAGCAAAGCTTGCGCCATAGGCGGGAATAAGCATACCAAAGATTATAATGCCGAAAATGCCCGTTCCGATAATAAGGGCTTTGAGCCATTTTGCAAGATTTTTCTGTGTCATAAAAAGCTCCTTTCTGTTTTAGGGTTTATGTTTACACCTATATTATACCACTGATATTTTCGAAAGTCAATAAAAATTTATCGAAAAACGATAAATTTTAGAATTATGCAAAAACTTTTCGCAAAATGCGCCGGTCTTTGATAAAATCTTTTTTTCTTCGGCAAAGGTTTTGTCGAGGGCTGTTTTTATATGCAAAAGCAGAGGTTTTTCTGCGAAATGTTTATATGGAAATTTATGGAAAATTATGTTACCATAAAACCGGAGGCGATGAGAATGTTTGATATCCTTAAAAAGCAGGGACGGATAGAGAGCATCCCCGTCGCAGAAATAATCCCAAACCGCTTTCAGCCCCGGCGGACTTTTGACGAAAAAGAACTTTTTGCCCTTGGGGAGAGCATCAGGGAAAACGGGCTTATACAGCCGGTGGCCGTTCGCAAAATCCCCGGAGGATTTGAACTTATCTCCGGGGAGCGGCGGCTCCGGGCCTGCAAAATCATAGGCCGCCCCAAAATAGAGGCCATTGTTTATGAAATAGAGGACAGGGAATCCGCCGTCTGGGCGCTTATTGAAAATCTTCAGCGCAGCGACCTTGGTCCTTTTGAAGAAGCGGAGGCTCTTGCAAAGCTTATAGCCGCCTGGAGCATTCCCAGAGAAGAGGCGGCAAAAAAACTCGGCATGGCGCCCTCGACCCTATCCAATAAATTAAGGCTTTTAAAACTGGAGCCGGAGGTGCAAAGGATTATCACGGAAAATTCCCTTACGGAGCGCCACGCAAGAGAACTGCTTCGAATTGAAGGGCAAAAGGAAAGGGAAGAGGCGGCAAAGCATATTGCCGCAAAAAACCTGAATGTTTCCGAAACGGAAAGATACATCATAAAACTTTTGGAAAAGAAAAAGCCGGCGCCTAAAAAGACAAAATACATAGTAAGGGATCTTCGGCTTTTTATAAATACTTTCGAGCACGCGGTCGAGGTTATGAACTGCGCCGGCCTTTGCGCCGTGAGCACCGTTACGGAATCCGACGAAAGCATAACCTATTCCGTTTGTGTTCCCAAAAGCAAGGCTTTTTCCAAAGCCGCAAAAGCGGCAGATGAAAGCGCTGCTCCGGTGCGTTCCGCATCCGCACCGTCAGTTATATAAAGAAGCAAGAAACCGCTTCGCCAAAAAACACATTCCCCTGAAAGAACGCAGAGGGCCGCCTTTTTATAAGGCGGCCTTTTGCGTTCTGTTCCACGTGGAACAAAGCCTGCGAGCGCGTCCGGTGGACGATGAAGCGAGCAGGGTTTGGCGCCGCGGTCAAAATATTCAAGGCGAATGCCGAAGAATATTTTGGGCACCGCAAGAATGGTATCTTCCGCTAAGAAGTAGGGAATAGGAAGCGAGGCATGTCCCGGTTGAATTTTAATAAGTGTAAGGAACCATCAAAATTCTTTCCAAGTTTCTGTACAAAAAATATGTGGCAACAATCCCTCAGTCATTTTCCGGCGAAAATGACAGCCCCCTTTACACAAGGGGGCCTTTTTATGTTCCACGTGAAACATTTTAAAGATTTTTGTTAAATAGATTGAAAAACTTTGCAATAGCTATTATAATTATAAGGAACTAATATTAACCGGAGGAAAGAATGGGCAAAATAATAGCATTCGCAAACCAAAAAGGCGGAGTTGGAAAAACGACCACCGCGGTCAACCTTTCAGCATCCCTTGCATACAGAACAAGAGGAAGAGTTTTGCTTGTGGATTCTGACCCCCAGGGAAACGCAACCTCCGGACTTGGCATCAATAAAAGGGAAGTGAAACATTCCGTTTATGACGTTGTTATCGGAAACTGCTCTGCAAAAGATGCCGTAATAAGAACAAAATATAAAAACCTTGATATAATGCCTTCGAGCATAGACCTTGCTGCGGCGGAAATCGAGCTTGTGGATATGGAAAACAGGGCTCTTCGTCTTAAAACCGCCCTTGCTTCCATCCAGAGCGACTATGATTTTATCTGCATCGACTGTCCGCCCTCCCTTGGACTTCTTACTCTCAATGCTCTTGCGGCCTGCACCAGTATTCTTGTTCCGATACAGTGCGAATTTTATGCGCTTGAAGGACTTTCTCAGCTTATGGCGACGGTGCGCACCGTTAAAAGGCTTTATAACGGATATATCGACATGGAAGGCGTTTTGCTGACCATGTATGACGGAAGACTTAACCTTACGACCCAGGTTGTTGAAGAAGTTAAAAAATACTTTCCGCAGAAAGTTTTTAAAACCGTTATTCCGAGGAATGTCCGCCTTTCCGAGGCGCCTTCCTTCGGCGAACCGGTAATATATTATGATTTCGCGTCAAAAGGCAGCCAGAGCTATCTTGCTCTTGCGGATGAGATAATCGCGAACAACGGAACGGAGGGATAATGTGGCAAAATCCAGAGGACTTGGAAAAGGGCTGGACGCTCTTTTTGCAGATTCGGTCAATGTTTCCGCAGAGGAAAGCGGAATAAACAGCGTAAGACTTTCTGAAATCGAGCCCAACTTATCTCAGCCGAGAAAAGAATTCGACGAGGAAGCTCTTAACGAACTTGCGGATTCCATCGCCGCCCACGGCGTTTTACAGCCCCTTCTTATAAGACCCACCAAAAACGGCATGTATCAGATCGTTGCGGGCGAAAGAAGATGGCGCGCCGCAAGACTTGCGGGACTTACGGAAGTTCCGGCGCTTATCCGCGAACTTACGGACGAAGAAACGGACCAGATGGCGCTTATCGAAAACCTTCAGCGAGAGGACCTCAACGCAGTTGAAACCGCGGAAGGCTACCGCCGCCTTATGGATAAATACGGCATGACCCAGGAACAGCTTTCCGAAGCTGTTGGAAAATCAAGACCCGCCGTTGCAAACACCCTTCGCATACTTAACCTTCCCAATGAAGTTCTTCCCCTTGTTTCAAGCGGAAAACTTTCCGCCGGACACGCAAAGGCAATTCTTTCCGCACCGGAGGAAAAACGCGTTGAACTTGCGAAGATGATAGTTTCTATGGAACTTTCCGTTCGAGAAGCGGAAAAAGCCGCTGCAAAAATCGGAAAGGAAACGAAAGAAACGGGCAAAAAGAAAAAGGATACCTTCCCGAAGGATAAATTCTATCGCGAAATGCAGGTTGCTATGACCGAGGAACTTGGAAGACCCTTTAAAATCACCGAAAACGAAAAAGGCGGAGCCATTGAGCTTCCGTTTTACAGCAAAGAGGAGCTTGCGGATTTCTGCGAACGCCTTCTTAAAAAGAAAATGTAAAGATAAGGAGAAAAACCGATGCTTGATATTAGATTTGTAAGAGAAAACGCGGAGCTTGTTAAAGAGGCATGCCGCAGAAGATTTAAACCCATGGACGAGGTTGTTGATGAGCTTGTTGATATCGACGCACAGCGCCGTAAACTCAACGCAAAAACCGATGACCTTAAAGCACAGCAGAACCGCGCCAGCAAACAGATCCCCGTTATGAAAAAGAACGGCGAGGATACCACCGAGCTTATGGCACAGATGAAAGAAATCGCCGAAGAAAGCAAAAAATGCGGCGAGGAACTTGCAAAACTTGAGGACCGCCAGCTTGAACTTATTCTCAAAATCCCGAACATCCCCAACGAGGCTGTTCCTTACGGAAAAGACGATACCGAAAACGTTGAGCTCAGAAGATGGGGCGAACCCCGCCAGTTTGATTTTGAGCCGAAGGCACACTGGGATATCGGCCAGGATCTCAACATCCTTGACCCGGAAAGAGCGGGTAAAGTTACCGGCGCAAGATTCCATTTCTATAAAGACCTTGGCGCAAGACTTGAGCGCGCTATCATGAACTATTTCCTCGATACCCACACCGCAAACGGATATACCGAGATTTTCCCGCCCTTTATGGCAAACAAAGCTTCCATGACCGGCACCGGCCAGCTTCCGAAATTTGCGGAAGATATGTATAAACTTGAGGGAGAGGATCTTTATCTCATCCCCACTGCGGAAGTTCCGGTAACCAACTTCCATAGGGGAGAGGTTCTTGATAAAGCAAGCCTTCCTATCAAATACTGCGCATATTCCGCCTGCTTCCGCGCAGAAGCAGGTTCCGCAGGCCGCGATACCCGCGGACTTATCCGCCAGCACCAGTTCAACAAAGTTGAGCTTGTTAAATTTGCGGATCCGGAAAAATCCTATGAAGAACTTGAGGAACTTACCGGCGAAGCTGAAAAAGTTCTTCAGGGACTTGGTCTTCCTTACCGCGTAGTTGTTCTTACTACCGGCGACCTTACTTTCAGTTCTGCAAAAACCTATGATATCGAAGTATGGATGCCTTCCTACGGAAGATATGTAGAAATTTCCTCCTGCTCCAACTTTGAGGACTTCCAGGCACGCCGCGCAAACATCAAATGCAAAGATAAAGACGGCAAGGCTGTTTTTGCTCATACTCTTAACGGTTCCGGCGTTGCAATCGGAAGAACCACCGCTGCTATTCTTGAAAACTATCAGAACGCAGACGGCAGCGTTACCATTCCGGAAGTGCTTCGCAGATATATGGGAATTGACGAAATTAAATAACAATAAAAAAGAGCGCCTTAAAGGCGCTCTTTTTTTTGTGTTTAATTATTGCTGTTCCGGCAAAAATCCCGGAAGTTCGTTAAAATCGGAGAAGTTTTGGCTATGTGCCTTTTCACGCATCACCTGATAAAGCTCGGCATAAGTTGCCTGGACATAGGGTTCCAGGAAAAGAAGGCCGATTCCGCAGGTGATCGAACCGAGAATTATCCAGCCGATGAAGGAAAGCCCAAGAAAGAAAATATCGAATTTCTCATCCCGGGTCATTTCCTTAGAAAGTTCGAAAGCGCGTTTTGAACTGATTTTCGGGTTTTCAGCAAGGATATAGGGGACCATAAAATATTCATAGGATTTTATGATTCCGGGAATTATTAAAAGAAAACTCCAGAGAAGGACCTTGAGATTAAGAAGGAACATTGTTTTTACGATATTAAGATATCCGCCGCTTTTGAAAACCCAGAAGAGTCTTTCGATTTTTGAACCGAAAAGGCGGTTTTCCATAAAGAATCTATCCATTCCAACCATAAGCGGATAACCGATAAAAGTGTTCCAAATAATGGAAAAAATCAGGATAAAGGGAATGGCGGTCATTAAAAAGGAAGAATATTTTTCGTTTTCCATAATTGACGTATATTCGAGGTCTTGGGTCAAAATGGAAATTATGTTTGCCGGGTCGGTTGCAAGAAAGCCGACAATGATTGTTGCAAGGAAAGGGAGCCAATAGCCGAAGCGGCTGAGTACGTCTTTTGCGTTTTGTTTAAGTTTAGAATTTTCCCACATAAAAACACCTCCTATGCAGCTTCATTTTAGCACAGGGGCGTTATTTTTGCAACCGGAAAACCCGGCTTTGAATTACGCATAAAACAAAAAATATTCCTTTATATAATAAATGTTTACAATTTATTTATTCTCTTGACCAAAAAACGATATATAATAAAAACATCAGGGAGGTGTTTTTATATGTGGACGAGAGCACGAATCAAAGAAGAAGCAAAAAACAGCCTTAAACGTTTTGGCTATTGGATGCCCCTTCTCATAACTTTTCTTACCGGGATTCTGACCGGCGGAGTCAGCACCGGAGGAACGACGACAAACACCATAACCGCCGAATACACCCATGAATATCAGGGAGATCTCAGCCCGGCGGGTTTTGCCGCATTTATTGATGAGTTCCTTGGCGAAGTCGGTATGGCGCTTGATAACTTTTTCAGCAACCCTCTTATCGCCATGACCACCGCTTTTGTTATTGTTCTTGCGTTTATGTTCGGTCTTGTTATTGCATTTGGCTGGGGAGCTTTTGTTTCCGGACCGGTTATTGTTGGCAAGAACCGCTATTTTATGGAACACAGGGGTTTTGATTCAAAATTTGAAAGACTTTTTTGGTCTTTTAAAGGCGGAAGATATCTTAACGTTGTAAAGACGATGTTCTGGAGAGAACTTAAAATCTTCTTCTGGACTTTACTTTTCATCATTCCCGGAATCATAAAATCCTATGAGTACTGCATGGTGCCCTATATCCTTGCGGAAAATCCGAACATCAGCTCCGAGAGAGCTTTTGAGCTTTCCCGCCTTATGACTAAAGGGGAGAAGTGGAAGATATTTGTTCTTGATCTTTCCTTCATCGGATGGAGAATTCTTGGTGTTCTTTGCTGCTGCGTTGGCGAGGTTTTCCTTGAACCTTATTATCAGGCAACTTATGCGGAACTTTATCAGGTAATGCGCGAAAAGGCCCACGGTCTTGGCTATGCAGATTACACCGAGCTTCCCGGATTTTTCCCGGATCAGAGATAATATTTATAAAAAGAAAAAGCACCCTTTCCGGGGGTGCTTTTTTTGCGTGCTCAAAAATGAATAAAAAAATGAGCACCGATTATCGGTGCTCATTATGGTGACCCGTGCGAGAATCGAACTCGCGTTACAGCCGTGAAAGGGCCGTGTCTTAACCGCTTGACCAACGGGCCATGTGGTAGCGGCGACTGGATTCGAACCGGTGACACTTCGGGTATGAACCGAATGCTCTAGCCAACTGAGCTACGCCGCCATTACTTTTGTAAAGCCTTAAGGCGTAGATTATTATACAAAACAAAAAGCGGTTTGTCAACCCCTTTTTTAAAGTTTTTTTAATTTTTTTCGATTTTTTTAAAATTCTCCGTTTTTGCGCGGAGGTTTACCTCCTCGGATAAGGAGTATCCAATTAATGTAGGGGCGACCCTTGCGGTCGCCC
>JAFSDS010000072.1 GCA_017436125.1 Oscillospiraceae bacterium
CATAAGGTAGTTGAGAAGGTTTCTTCTTTTACCAACCATTTTGAAAAGGCCGCGGCGGGAATGGTTATCTTTTTTGTGCTCTTTAAGATGCTCGGTAAGGTCAGCAATTCTTTTGGTAAGAACAGCGATCTGAACTTCGGGGGAACCGGTGTCGGTTTCGTGAAGTCTGTTAGCAACGATTACTTCGGTTTTTTCTTCCTGTCTCATCATAGTGATTCACCTCAAAAAAATTTTATTGTTTGGCTTCTTCGCAGAAAGGGGCGAAATGCTTTTGAGGCAAAACGCTATCGGACGCTTTCGCGTTCAGCGAACATACCCTTTTCCGGGAAGGAGTTAATACTGAACATAGTCAGCCTTAAAATTATATCAAACCAAAACGCTTTTGTAAAGCCTTTTTTAATGTTTTTTATAATTATTTTTTCTTTATTATAAAGAAAAATACATATAAACAGCCGCCGCAAAATGCGGCGGCTGTTATGTAATCACAAATCAGTGATTATTCCTCAACGGGAGCTTCTTCTTCAGCGGGAGCTTCTTCTTTTACGGGCGGCTCAAGAAGAGCTTTCATGGAGAAGGAAACGCGGTGTTTATCGAAATCGATGTCGGTGATCTTAACATCAACTTCCTGGCCGATGGAAAGAACATCTTCGGGTTTTGCAACGCGCTCATAAGAGATCTGGGAAATATGGATAAGACCGTCAATGCCGGGGATAAGGTTTGCAAATGCACCGAAAGCGGGAAGGCTTACGATTTTTGCTTTTGCAACAGTTCCGACAGGATAATCTCTCTTAAGGATTTCCCAAGGATTGTCCTCTTCTTTTTTGTATCCAAGGCTGATCTTCTTAGCTTCTTTGTCAACTTCTTTTACGAATACTTCGAGAGTTTCGCCAACTTTAACAACGTCTGCGGGTTTTGCAACGCGGAGCCAGGAAAGTTCGGAAACATGTACCATACCGTCAACGCCGCCAAGGTCAACAAATGCGCCGTAGGAAGTGAGGGATTTAACTTTTCCTTCAAATACCTGACCAACTTCAACGTTCTCCCAGAAAGCAGCCTGTTTTGCTTTTCTTTCTTCAGCAAGAACGCTTCTGATGGAACCGATTGCGCGTTTGCGCTGGGGGTTAACTTCGAGAACACGGAATTTGACGTTCTGTTTGAGAAGGCCTTCAAGGGCTTCGTTTCTGGAGGCGGTTGCCTGGGATGCAGGTACGAAAACGCGTACACCGTCGGTTACAACGATAACGCCGCCTTTAACGACTTCGACAACAGTTCCTTCCAAAATTTCGTCAGTTCCGGCTGCATCTTCGATAGCCTGGAAATTTTTCTCTGCATCGACTTTCTTTTTGGAAAGGGTCATGGTGCCGTCGGCATCATTTACGTGCAGAACTTTGAGGGTGATCTCGTCGCCTACTTTGACGATATCAGCAGGCTTTACGCTGGGATCTTCGGAAAGTTCTTCAGAAGAAACGAATCCGGTATGTTTGCTGCCAACACTGACAACGATCTCGGTGTCTTTGACTACCATAACGGTTGCCTGGACTTTATCGCCGTTTCTGACATATTTGGATTCTTCGTCTCTGAAAGACTGTTCCAGCATTTCCTCAAAGCTGTTTTCTACTCTGTTTTCACTCATGGTTTGTAGTACCTCCTTAATTATGCCGTATGGGGTTGATGCACCGGCAGTGACGCCTATTACTTCGCAATTTTTCCAATCATTCGGCTTTAGTTCTGATGGATACTCAATCAAAACAGTCGGACAATTGGCCGCACAGGTCTCCCATAACCTTGCGGTGTTGGAACTGTTCCTTCCGCCAACAACGATCATACCGTCGCAGCGTCTGGAAAGATCGTCCGCCTCGCTTTGTTTAGTACAGGCATCATTACATATTGTATCAAAAATAAATAAATTTGTATATACCTTTTTTGCAAATTTTTCGCATTTTTCCCATTCTGTTCGCAAAAAAGTTGTTTGTGAGACAATCGTGATACATTTTGCACAAAGATTTTTTTCATTTTTTACAAGATTTTCCAAATCTTCAAGATTTCTCACCACGCGGACATCACCTTTTGCATGTCCGATTATGCCCCGAACCTCGGCGTGATCGGGATTTCCGGTGATTATTACAGTATCTCCGGCGGCGGTTCTTTCCGCAACAATGCGGTGAATCCGGGCAACAAAAGGACAGGTTGCATCCGCATAGGGTATTCCCTTCTGCTCAAGCTCCTCTACCACGGAAAGCGGAACTCCGTGGGAACGGAGAATAAGGGTCGCACCCTTCGGAACTTCTGAAACATCCTCCACCGGATAAACGCCTTTTTCTTTAAGTCCGTCAACAACCGTCGGGTTATGTATTATTTCTCCGAGGGTAACGGCGGGAACTCCCTTTTCCGCAAAATCCTCCGCAATGCCTACGGCGCGTTTTACGCCAAAGCAAAAACCTGCGGAATCCGCAACGATTATCTTTCTGTTCAAGCTTTGCGCTCCTTTGCCATGGAAATTATTTTTTCTGTGGTATCCTCAAAACTCAGTTCTGAGTTATCGAGAAGAATGCCATCCTCCGCAAGTTTTAACGGGCGGAAGTCCCTGTGAGAATCGTTATAGTCCCTTTGAATAACATCCGCAAGAACGTCATCAAAACTTGCTTCAACACCTTTTTCCAAAAGCTGTTTAAATCTTCTTTCCGCTCTTATTTCCGGTTTTGCGGTAAGGAAGATTTTAAGTTCCGCATCCGGAAGAACAACGGTTCCGATATCGCGGCCGTCCATAACAACGTCGTTTTTCTCCGCGATATCCCTCTGCATATCAAAAAGGAATTCGCGTACCGCCGGAATTGCGGAAACGTCCGATGCCGCGCCGGAAACAGATTCGGTTCTTATAAGGCCGGAAACATCCTCGCCGTTGAGGAAGATATGCTGTTCTCCGTCGATATGGCGCATTTCGATTTTTATTTCCGCAAGAAGGGGAACAACTTCCTCGATAGACGCGGGATTTTTTCCTTTGCGCAGAACATAGAGGCCGATGCCTCTGTAAAGTGCGCCTGTATCAACATATATGAATCCAAGCTCTTTGGCAATGGCTTTTGCCGTTGCGCTTTTACCCGCTCCTGCGGGGCCGTCTATGGCAATTTTCATGGTTTTTCCTCCTTAAATCGCCGTTCCGGCGGCATAGCCGGTGGCAAAAGCAATCTGTAAATTATATCCTCCGGTTTCCGCATCAAGATCGAGCACTTCCCCGGCAAAATAAAGACCGGGAACAAGCTTCGACTCCATGGTTTTGGGATCTATTTCTTTTACGGAAACTCCTCCGGCGGTTATTACCGCTCCTTCTATATCGCCGAGGGCAACAGGTTTTATACCAAAAGACTTTATTGCGGAAACAAGTTCAAGGCGCTGGGCTTTTGTTATCTGATGCACCTTTGTTTCCGGAGCGATGCCGCTTTTTTCGATAACGTATGGAATAAAACTTCTCGGAAGAAGTTCATCAAGGGCATTTGCAAAATCGCGGTTTTTCTTTTCGGAAAAATCCCTAAGGATCCTGGCATCGAGTTCCTCGGAAGAAAGGCCGGGTTTTAAGTCAAGTTCAAGGCGGTATTCCCTCGGGTCTTCTTTCATAAATGAACTTGCGCTGAGCACCAACGGACCGGAAATCCCTTCGTGAGTGATAAGCATTTCACCAAGCTCCTCATAAAGAGGCTTTTTCTTTTTGCTGTCATAAAGGCGCAGGGTCACGTTTTTAAGAGAAAGTCCGGATGCTTCCGAAAGGTCTTCCGCGGTATGGATGCCCACAAGGGATGCCCTGGTCGGAATTACAGTATGTCCCGCCTGTTTTGCAAGTTCATAGCCGTCGCCGCTGGAACCGGTTGCGGAATAGCTGAGGCCGCCTGTTGAAACGAGCACCTTTTGAGCACGGAAAAAGTTTCCTTCCTCGGTGAGCACGCCCATGAGCACGCCGTCCTCAAAAACAAGCTTTTTTGCTCTTCCCTGAAGAACCTCGACGTTTTTATTTTTTATAAAAAGCTGAAGCGCATCTGCAATATCAAGAGCCCTGTCCGAAACGGGAAAAACCCTTCTTCCCCTTTCGGTTTTAAGCGGAACACCGAGATTTTCAAAAAGTTCCATGGTATGCTTCGGCGCAAAACGGTTAAGGGCGCTGTAAAGAAAACGCGGGTTGCTGCGAACATGACGGAAAAATTCCTCCGGTTCACAGTTGTTGGTCACGTTGCATCTGCCTTTTCCTGTAACAAGTATTTTTCTTGCGGGGCGGCGGTTGCGTTCAAGAATAAGCACGCTTTTTCCGTTCTGGGCGGCATAACCCGCCGCAACGCATCCGGCCGCGCCTCCTCCGATGACTATAAGATCATAAATTTTCATTGTCATCGCTCTTTTCATAAACTTCATATTCGGACCAGATACGTTCAAGCTGGTTGAATGTTGCGGAAATTTCGTTTCTTCTTCTGATGCCTATGGCAACAATAAGCGCGTTGATAAGAGAAAGTGGAGCAACAAGGGAATCCGCAAAGGAAGCCATATCGCTTCTTGCAAGAAGAACCCTGTCGCTGTATTCAATAATTGGTGCGCTGTGGCTGTCGGTAAGGGCAATTACCGTTGCGCCCTTGTCATGGGCATATTTTGCAGCTTTGATGGTTCTCTTGCTGTATCTAGGGAAGGTTATGGCGATAAAAACATCCCCTTCGCCGATATTCATTATCTGCTCAAAAACCTCGCTGGTGCTGGAAGTTGCAACATTGCGGACGTTGTCAAATATTTTATAAAAATAAAAACTGAGAAAGCTTGCGAGAGAAGCGGAGCTTCTTACGCCGAGAATATAGATGTGTTTTGCGGAAACAATGGTATCCGCAACTTTATTGAATTCCTCGCTGGAGGTATCCTCGAGAGTGCGGCGGATTTTTTCGATATCCATGTTGAGTATCTTTGTAAGAACGTCGGAATTGCTCATTCTGTCGCTGGTTATCTCGATACGCTGAACGGTTGTAAGGCGGTTTCGTATCATCTCCTGAAGAGCATGCTGAAGCTCCGGATAGCCGTCATATCCAAGTTCCGAAGCAAAACGGACAACGGTTGATTCCGAAACACCGACGGATTCGCCGAGTTTTGCAGCGGTCATAAAAGCGGCCTTATCGTAATGTGAAAGAATGAAATTTCCTATGCGCTTCTGGCCTTTTGAAAAGCTGTGCATGTTTTCGGATATTTTATGCAGAAAGTCTTTATTCAAAATAAACATCCCCTATATATAAAATGAATTCCAAGTTTCATTTTATCAGCTGTTCCTGCAAAAATCAATATACAGAGAGCATAAAGCCCCCGTTTTTACGCAAAATTTGCAAGTTGTTAACGTTTTTTACATCTTTTGCTGCAAAAATTCATTTTTGCAGCAAAAGTTAAAAACGGCGGAAATTTTTCCGCCGTCCTTCATTTTTTCTGTTCAAAGCTGTACTGTCTTCCGGTATGATCAACGGTATAGTTTTCCGAATAAACAAGTTCTGAAATACCCACAAAGTCATAGCCGCTGTTATCAAGTATCTCAAGAATGGCCGGCAGGGCTGAAAGGGTGTTTTCCTTTCCCGCATGAAAAAGGATTATACTTCCCTTTCCTGCGTTTTTGGTTACATTCTCCGTCATTTTTTCCGGTTCAACATCCTTCCAGTCCCGGCTGTCAATATCCCACTGTATTGTCATAAATCCCTGCTCCATGGCAGTTTTAACAAGTTCGTTGGAATACGAACCGCTTGGAGCGCGAAAAAACTTTGGCTTTCCTCCTCCGGCCTCTTCTATGTATTTGCAGGAGCGGTAAAGTTCATTTCTTATCTCCTCCGGCGAAAGTTTTGCCATATCCGGATGTGTATTGCTGTGGGTGCCTATCTCATGTCCGGCATCCGCTATCATTTTTACCGCGGATGGGTTATCCTTTGCCCATTGGCCAAGGATAAAAAACGTTGCCTTTGCGTCGTATCTTTCAAGTACCTCCAGAATTTCCGGAATATCCTCCGCAGACCAGGCACAGTTGAAGGTGACGGCGATTTCTTTCTCCTCCGTTTCAACGGAATATATGGGCAAAAGTCTGCTTCCGTCGCCCATGGCAACACAGTTCATCGCAAAAAACGCAAGGGCAATAAATATAATAAGGGATGCCGCTATTGCCCAAAGGGGCCTTTTCCCAAGTTCATAATCCTTCATATCAAAAGCCATGTCAAATCCTCCGAAAAGTTTTTTCGGGATTTTATATGCCTGAAATTTATAAAAAATGTTTATACATAATTTTCCTTTTCGGTGAAAAACTATTTTTGAAACGAAAGGAGGTTTTTGTTTTGATAGAAAACGATACAATAAAACTTTTGCGGGAATGCGATTCCGGAACGGAAATGGGCATTGCCTCCATTGAGGACGTTTTGCCGAACGTAAAATCAAAAGAATTCCGCCGCATTCTTTCCACCTGCGGCGATGAGCACAAAAAGCTTGAAAAAGAGATACGCTCCCTTCTCGACCGTTACGGCGACGAAGGAAAAGACCCGAATCCCCTGGTAAAGGGAATGTCCTGGATGAAAACAAATGTGATGCTTGCGATGGATGAATCGGATAAAACCGTTGCGGATCTTATGACAGACGGCTGCAACATGGGCGTAAAATCCCTTAACCGATACCTCAACCAATACGATGCCGCAGACGAGGTTTCAAAAGACATTGCAAAAAGGCTCATAAATCTTGAGGAGCGTCTTGCGATAGATATAAGGTGTTTTCTTTAAACAAAAAACAGCAGGGGCATTTCCCTGCTGTTTTTATTCTTTATCCGTGATTATCGCTTTTACGGTGGCGCCTATGTTTTCATGCGTAATGTTTCTCGGTTCAAAACGGACAGCCTTAAAAGTCCAGTCCATTATCATCCCAAGTCCGAAAACGGATATCACCGTTCCGATGCCGATGGTCGCACCCATAAGCCACGAAACCGCAAGAACAACCGCACTTATGATGTTGTTCACCGTTCCGATACTTATCTTTTTGCAGCGTTTTCCGATTGCAACAAGAAGAGCATCCCTCGGTCCGCAGCTGAGGCCCGCTATCATATAAAAATACTGGCCGATACTGAGGATGAAAAGGCTTACGAGAAAAATAAAAAGCTTGAAAACAAACGAATCAACTTCCGGAACCGGATCGAGCCATGCAAAAAAATCCGTTCCCAGCCCAACGCATACCGCATCTATAAGGGTACCCATACCGATGGGTTCCTTCATGGCAAGGTCAACAAAAACAATGGAAAGACCTATAAGTATGCTCGCCGTTCCGTATGTAATCGGGAACACTATTGAAAATCCCTGGTTAAGGGCGTTCCATGAAGGAAAACCGATATCCGCCTCTATCTGAAGATAGATACCGAATCCGATAAAAAACATGGTAAGAGCGGACCAGAGCATTTTTACGATTCTGCTTTTGCGGGGAGAAAGACTGCTCCAGAGTTTTTCTATCAAAAAAGCGTCCCCCTTTTCAAAATAATAAAATGATAATATCACTTTTGCCCGGCCATGTAAAGCAGAACGGGTGTTTTTGAATTTTACTTTTTAAAAAATTTGAAATTTTTGTCAAAGAAACTTGCAATTTAAAGTATTAAAGCATATAATAAAATATATTATTTAAAACTTCGGCGATTTTGAATTTCAAAATCCCGGATTTCGGGAGGTAATTATAATGGCATTCAAAAGCGAATACCTTGCAAAAGTTTATGAAGATATCGAAAAAAGAAATCCCGGCGAAAAGGAATTTCTCCAGGCGGTAAAAGAGGTTTTCGTATCCCTCGAACCCGTTGTTGAACAGAACCCCAACATTGAAAAATGGGGCATTATGGAGCGCATTGCCGAACCGGAACGTTTTATCCAGTTCCGCGTTGCTTGGGTCGATGATTCCGGCAAGGTCCAGGTAAACCGCGGCTACCGCGTTCAGTTCAACTCCGCCATCGGACCTTATAAAGGCGGCATCCGCCTTCATCCTTCCGTAAACGCCTCCATCATCAAATTCCTCGGCTTTGAACAGGTATTTAAAAACAGCCTTACAAGCCTTCCCATGGGCGGCGGCAAAGGCGGATGCGATTTTGACCCCAGAGGCAAATCCGATCTTGAGATCATGCGCTTTTGCCAGAGCTTTATGACCGAGCTTTACCGCCACATCGGCCCGGATACGGACGTTCCCGCCGGCGATATCGGAACCGGAGCAAGAGAAATCGGCTATATGTTCGGCCAGTATAAACGCATCCGCAATGAATGGACCGGAACCCTTACCGGAAAAGGCCTTTCCTATGGCGGAAGCCTTGCAAGAACCGAAGCAACCGGTTTTGGTCTTTGCTATTTCACCAAAGAAATGCTCGCATCCAGGGGCGAAAGCTTTGAGGGCAAGCGCGTTATCATTTCCGGCTCCGGAAATGTAGGTACATACGCCAACAAAAAGGCCACCCAGCTTGGCGGCAAGGTTGTAGCACAGAGCGACGTTTCCGGCTATGTCTATGACGAAAACGGAATCGATTATAAAATCGTTGAAAAAATTTATCAGCACCGCGG
Organism: Oscillospiraceae bacterium; assembly: GCA_017436125.1. GTDB lineage: Bacteria > Bacillota > Clostridia > Oscillospirales > Ruminococcaceae > UMGS1668. Next base: position 8,562 of record JAFSDS010000072.1, read on the forward strand.
ACTTATCTCCGAATATCTTGATTATGTTCCCACCGCAAAATTTGTTGAAGGCCCGAGAAACATGTGGCTTGACATAAAAGCGGACGTTGTTCTTCCCTGCGCAACCCAGAACGAGATAGACGAAGAAGCCGCAAAAGCAATCGTTAAAAACGGCGCTATGGCCGTTGCCGAAGGCGCAAATATGCCCAACGTTCCCGAAGCTATCAAGGTTTATAAAGAAGCAGGCATTCTTTATGCTCCGGGTAAAGCTTCCAACGCAGGCGGCGTTGCAACCTCCGGTCTTGAAATGACCCAGAACAGCGAACGCCTCAGCTGGACCTTCGACGAAGTTGACGGTAAGCTTGAAAGCATCATGAAGAATATTTATAAGAGCTGCGTTGATGCCGCCGAAGAATACGGCTTTGGCTATGACCTTGAGGCCGGCGCAAATATTGCAGGCTTTAAAAAGGTTGCAGAAGCAATGATTGCCCAGGGCGTTGCATATTGATACAATATGTTAAAAGGCTCCGTACCGAAAGGTGCAGAGCCTTTATTTTTTGCAAAAAATTTTCTTAAACATCAAAAAATGCCCAAAAACAGGCAAAAATGTCTATAATGTATAATTTTCTTCCTTAAAATTCTAAATTTCGAAATATTCAAAATTGTTGAAATAAGATACAAAATCATTTAATATGCTTTTGGAAAACATTACCAGTTAGTTTGGTTGGGGGATTTCTATGCAAAACAAAATGATCAATCCTGTTTATGAGGTTGTTGCGGAAAAAGGCTCATACAGGATATTTGGAACGGAGCATACCACCGGAGAAAGCGTTTCTTTCGGTAAAATAGCGGATATTGAAACTGCTTTTTATCTCGTTGGCATTCTTAATGAAAATAAAGTTTCTGTTCATCACGCAAAGGATGTTGTCCGCGATGTGCTCATCGGATTTTTGAACGAATAACAAAAATCCGCTTCTTAGCATATACTGACAGAACAGCGCATATATATCCCGAAAGGGAGGTGGCGCTTTTTGTCTGGGCTTCGGAATTTTGCGGTCAATGCCGGAATATTGACCGCAACCTCGCTTTCTCTCGGAATAATCGGAGTTTTTTATAACGCATGGCTGACGCGCAATCTTGGCAGCGCCGGAATGGGACTTTTTTCGCTTATGATGGCGGTATACCGTTTTGCGGTGACTTTTGCCTGTTCCGGTTCCGGCCTTGCGGCAACGCGCCTTGTTGCGGAGGAAACCGCAGAAAAAAACGGAAAAGGCGCTTCTTCCGCCATGAAAAAAACTCTTGTTTACAGCCTTTTTTTCGGCGTCCTCGGGGGAGTTCTTCTTTGGATATCAAGCGACTTTGCATCAAGCGTAATGGTCGGCGATATAAGAGCGGCAAAGCCTTTTAGGATTCTTGCTTTTTCATTGCCCTTCGTCGGAGTTTCGGCGGCTTTCAGCGGGTATTTTACCGCTGTGACAAGGGTGTTTTCTTCTTCTGCCGCCCAGATTTTTGAACAGCTTTCCCAGATGGCATTCACAGTTTCTGTTTTTGCGGTTTTAAAACCGGATGATCTTGGGGAAGCCTGCGTTCTTGTTGCGGCCGGAAGCACCGTTTCCGAAGCGCTTTCCTTTGCCCTTCACTATGCGTTTTATAAAACCGACCGTCGGCGGCATCCGTTCATCGGCGGCTTTGAGCCAAAAAGCAGTCTTATATGGAAGCGCATTATCAGCATAGCTTTGCCGGTGGGCGCTTCAGCTGTTCTGCGTTCCGCCCTGAGCACCGTAAAGCATCTTCTTGTTCCGGTTTCTCTTATGAAAAGCGGTATGACGAACGAAACGGCCCTTTCGGAATACGGGATAGTGGGTGGAATGGTTCTTCCGGTGCTCACTTTTCCCTGCGCCTTTCTGCTCGGTTTTTCAAACCTGCTCGTTCCGGAAATAACCCGGTATAAAACCCTCGGTGAAGATGAAAAGATAGACCGGGTCATGGGTTATGTTTTTCGAATGACGCTGATGTTTGCCATTGCGGTGGCAGGGGTCCTTATATGCTGGGCAAATGATTTTGCTGTTTTGCTTTATAACGAACCTTCCGCCGGAAAAGCCGTTATGGCGCTGGCGCCCATAGTTACGGTGATGTATCTTGATTCCGCCGTTGACGGCATCCTAAAAGGCCTTGGGGAACAGGTTGCTGTGGTGCGGTATAATGTTTACGATACGGCCATGTGCGTCGGACTTGTTTATACCCTTGTTCCTCTTTTCGGAACGGCGGGCTATCTTGCGACTATTGCCATAAGCGAAGTTTTTAATATGGCTCTTTCCGCATCAAGGCTTGTTTATGTAACCGGTTTTCGTGTAAACATGGTGCGCTGGGCGCTCATACCTTCCGCTGCCGCTTTTTTGAGCACGGCGTTTTCCTCTTCGGTGCTCAAGCTTTTCGGCATAAGCACAGAAAAAGCACCGCAGCTTATTGCGGCGGTGCTCATAACGGTGCTTGTTTATTATTTTCTTCTTCGCATCACAAAATGTATAACAAAAAGCGATCTGGCGATGGCGAAAAGGATATTTTCAAAATAATATGTATGCCGGCTTTGCCGGCATTTTTTATCCTCTGTATTTAAAGGATCTGCAGTCGGTGCATTCCGCTTTGGTGGGGTTGGTTTCGTGGCTGCCAACTTCGATATGGTCAAGGCTGCAGCAGTTGCAGTCCTTGCAGTGGTATGCGCAGTTATTAACATTGCATCCGATGTGTCTGTTTGCTTCCATAATAAAAACCTCCTTTTTGTTTTGATTTTATTTTTGCCGAAAAATCATGTTTTATGCAAACGCAAAAATTTTGTTCTATTTCAAAAATTTGCATCATAGGATTTGACGACATAAAATCAAGAAAAGAGGAAGAGAAACCTATGAAAGACAGCAACGTTTACCGCGACATCGCCGCAAGGACAAACGGTGATATCTATATCGGTGTTGTGGGCCCTGTTCGGACTGGAAAAAGCACCTTTATCAAAAAATTTATGGAGACCCTCGTTATTCCGAATATCGAAAATGAATATAAGCGCGAGCGGGCAACGGATGAACTTCCCCAATCCGCCGCAGGAAAAACCATTATGACAACGGAACCAAAGTTTGTTCCGGAGGAAGCGGCAGAAATCAGCCTTGATGACGAAACAAAGCTTAGGGTGCGGCTCATCGACTGCGTCGGATACATTGTTCCCTCCGCCATAGGATATTTTGAAAACAACGCCCCGAGAATGGTCCAGACCCCTTGGTTTGAGGAGGAAATACCTTTCAATATGGCGGCGGAGGTCGGTACCGGAAAAGTGATTACCGAACACTCCACCATCGGCCTTGTTCTTACCTCCGACGGCTCCGTAAGCGATATTCCGAGGGAGGAATATCACGATGCGGAACAGCGGGTCATTGCGGAACTTCGGGAGATCAGCAAACCTTTTGCGGTTATTCTCAACTGTACCGAGCCCGACTCTTCCGAAACCCTTGGTCTTGCAAAAGATATGGAAAAAGAATACGGCGTTCCGGTAATCCCTCTCAACTGTCTTAAAATGACCGAAAACGATATTAAAAACATCCTTTCCGGCGTTCTCGATACATTCCCGGTTCGGGAAGTTGCCGTTGATATTCCCAAATGGCTGGTTGGCCTTGATAAAAACCATTGGCTCCGCAAGGCGGTTATGGAACCCGTTATTTCTGCTGCAAAAGATATTTCAAAAATCGGTGACATTAAAAAACTTGTTCCCTGCGTAAGCCAGTGCGAACACGTTAAAGATGCCTCCGTCAGAAATATCGACCTTGGCACCGGCAGAGCGGAACTTACAATTATCATCAACCCGGAGCTTTTCTACCGCATACTCAGCGAAGAAACAGGCCTTGAAATAAACGGAGAAAGCGGTCTTATGCCCTGCATGAAGGAGCTTGCGGAAACAAAGCGGAAATATGACCGCATCCGTGGCGCCCTTGATCAGGTGGAGGCCATGGGCTACGGCATAGTAATGCCCACCATTGACGAACTTACCCTTGAGGAGCCGGAAATTGTCCGCCAGGGCGGAAAATACGGAGTAAAACTCCGTGCGTCCGCGCCTTCCATCCACATGATGAGAGCGGATATCACAACGGAGGTTTCGCCCATAGTTGGCAGCGAAAAACAAAGTGAGGATCTTGTTCGCTACCTTCTTGATGAATTTGAGGAAGACCCCACGAAAATCTGGGAATCCAACATCTTCGGAAAATCCCTTCATGAACTTGTTAACGAGGGTCTTCATACAAAACTCAGCCGGATGCCCCAGGAGGCAAGAATAAAACTTCAGGAAACCATAAGCCGCATCATAAACGAAGGCTGCGGCGGACTTATCTGTCTTATACTCTGATATAAAAAACTGCGGCGGGCTTTTGGGGCCCGCCGCTTTGTTTTAATATAAAAAAGACGGCGAACCTTTCGGTTCGCCGGTTTTCAGCTGTTAGAATTGCTCGGAAACTAACATCTTCTGCTCTTTTTTGCTCTGGTTATATAATACCCGCCGTTTATGATGAGTTTGTGATGGTATTTTTTCACTTTGGTTACAATGTAAAACCAGTTTGGTTAAACTTTTGAAAAAAGATGTTACAAAACATCAAAATAATTAAAAAAGGGCAAAAAAATACTCCGCAAAACGGCATTCCGTATGCGAAGTGCATCTATGTAAAAGCTCCATACAATAGCAAAAAGCCGCTTGATATAGCGGCTTGATGGAGCTGATAATCAGATTCGAACTGATGACCTCTTCCTTACCAAGGAAGTGCTCTGCCTACTGAGCTACATCAGCAAAGTGGCGACCCGGAAGGGGCTCGAACCCTCGACCTCTAGCGTGACAGGCTAG
>JAFSDS010000073.1 GCA_017436125.1 Oscillospiraceae bacterium
GATATCAAATAGTGGATATCTACTACAACGGAATCGGAATTATCCGCGGACTCACACCGGAGGACATGGAAGAAGTCTTCGAGCGTGAACTCGAACAAAAGCAAAAAGAAAAGACGGCGTGACAAAATCACGCCGTCCATATCAAAACTATTCACTTTACAAGAGCCTGCCCAAAATCCGCTCTTCCTTACGGAAGGGAGCCCAAGACGGGGATTTTTTATAACAAAATATGCCGATATAAACTTGATAATACCCAGGCAAGGTGTTATATTTGAGCTATAATAGTGCTTGGAAGTGATAATATTGAAAAAGATAATTTCAATCATTCTTATTTTTACAATATTTTTTTTATTTTCCGCCTGCGGAGATGCTGATATAGCCGCTGGCGAATCTGAACCGGAGGTAGTTTCGGATTCTGAGGAATTTTCCAGAACGGAAAATGTCCCTCAACAGTGGAGAAACGGATTCAGCGAAGAAGACGCCAAAAATCTTGTTCAATGGACTTTGGATGCGGCAATTAAAGGTGTGGTTTCTGAAGAAAACGCCGAAGCCGTGGGGATGACGGTTGAAGAAGCGGAAGAAGAGTATATCCGGACAGTAATCTATGAAGCGGAGTTTCTCTATACATTGATCGGAGAAGATAAATATATTGAAGATGCAATCGAAAAATGCTGCCGTATCATGGACGATATTCATTCCCAAATCGACTATACAGTAAAGGATGCTGTCAAAACGGGAGACACTCGTTTTGAAGTAACTGTTGATGTCCGACCGATAAACTTAACGGAATATTTAACAACAGAACTTGAGAAAGAGGTTAAAAAATTCGGAGAGGTTAATGAAACCGGTCTTTCCGAGGAAGAAGCCGAAGAACAACTTGCAAAAATAGTTTTTGATATTTACGAAAAATTTTCAAAGAACGTCAAATACGAAGAAACCGAAACTATAACCGTAATTGTTGAACAGACTTTCGACGGAAGCTGGATAATCGATGAAGAAAGCTCAAATATTCTTGTAACCGCTCTAATTCCGGCCTAAAAACGTTTTTTGTGAAAAAACATCTTTCTTAAAATAATCGAGGAAGAACAGAAATAATAAAAATTATAAAATCCCCGCCGAAAGACGGGGATTTTTTTATCCGAAAAAGCCATGGAACGGGGTACCTTTATATATAATATATTAAATAATTATTGCAAGTTATTTTGCATTTTGCTATAATACTAATATATATACTTGTATAACTATGCCCATTTTTAAAAGGAGGTTTTTTGATGAAAAAGAAAATTGACCTTCTTGAAATATCGCTTATTGCATTTATGCTGATAATGGTTGTTTTTACCGCCATGGCCGCAGCCTATGATAAAAGAATTTTTGCCATTCAGCTGGTGATAACTCTTGCGGCGGTTGCTTTTGGAATATGGAGACTTTTTTCAGCAAGACGCGATTCAAGAAAATTTCTCGAATATCTCGGCGGAAGGCTCGGGGCTGTCAGAAGCGATGCCCTTATAAAATTCCCGATGCCCGTTGCCGTTACCGATGAAAGCGGAACCATAATCTGGACCAACAGCCTTTTCCATGAGGACGTTATGAAAGGCGACGAATGTTTTGGAAAGCCCGTTGATGAAGTTTTTGAAAATTATGATTTTGAAAAAGTTTTTGCTCCCGGCGGATGCGAAGTGATTTGTCACGGAGGAAGCTATTCCGTCTGTGCAACTTCTTCCGAAGATCTTGGCGAAAAACTTTTTGCGCTTTATCTTATTGATAAAACAAATGAAAGACGCACGGAAAAACTTTATGACGAAAGCCGCCCGGCGGTTCTTTCCATAGCCCTTGATAACCTTGAGGAACTTTTTGCAAACTGCCGCGAAAGTGAAAAAAGCTGGATCAAAGGCGAAGTTGAAAAACTTTTCGAAGATTTTATTACCGAAAACAAGGCTTTTCTTAAGCGAAATTCAAGTTCAAAATACGTTGCTGTTGTTGAAGAAAAATATCTTCGCAAAATGGAGGAAGAACGTTTTTCCATCCTTGACAGGGCAAGAAAGATCCTTACCAGCGAGGAACAGCCGGTAACGCTTTCCATCGGCGTTGCAAGGGGCGATTATTCCCTCGATAAACTCAACGAATTTTCTCTTCAGGCGCTGGAAATGGCTCTTGGCCGCGGCGGCGACCAGGCAGCGGTAAAAAACGTAAACGGATATGAGTTCTACGGCGGCTATGCAAAGGGCGTTGAAAAACGTACAAAAGTAAAAACCCGCGTAATCGGCGCCGCTCTTGCGGATCTTATCGAATCCAGCTCCAATGTTCTTGTTATGGGCCACCGCTTTGGCGACCTTGACTGCATCGGCGCCGCTATCGGTATGGCGGAAGGCGCAAGGGATATGGAAAAGGACGCAAGGATCGTTGTTAACCGCGAAACCTGCCTTGCAAAAACCCTTATCGACAAAACCGAAAAGGCCGGAACCCTCGAGCTTTTCATCTCTCCGGATGAGGCCCTTTCGCTTATAAACGACGATACTCTTCTTATCGTTGTTGATACCCATCTGCGCAGTCTTCTTGAATCCCAGGATATCTACGCAAAATGCCGCAACGTTGTTGTAATCGACCACCACAGAAGAATGGTGGGAAGCATAGATAACGCGGTCATCTTCTATCATGAGCCTTATGCATCCTCCGCATCCGAAATGGTAACGGAACTTCTCCAGTATCTTGACAACAGATGCAAGGTAACTAAGGCAGAAGCGGAAGCCCTTTTGGCGGGTATCATGCTCGATACAAAAAGTTTTTCCATGCGAGCAGGCGTAAGAACTTTTGAAGCGGCAGCGTTCCTTAAAAAAGCGGGTGCCGATACCGTAAAGGTAAAGGAACTTTTCAGCGGAAGCCTTCAAAGCTATCAGCACCGTTCAAAAATCGTTTCCACTGCGGAAATTTATCGCGGATGCGCCGTTTCTTTTGCAAAATCCTATGATGACATAGGTCTTGTTGCGCCCCAGGCGGCGGATGAACTTCTTACCATAAACGGCGTTGCGTCCTCCGTTGTAATGTATAAAACACCGGTTGGAGTTTCCTTCTCTGCAAGAAGCCTTGGCGGAATGAACGTTCAGGTAATTATGGAAACTCTTGGCGGCGGCGGCCACCAGACCATGGCCGGAGCCCAGGTTCCGGATATCACCCCCCAGGAAGCGAAGGAAAAACTACTTGCCGCTATTGACGATTATTATGAAAAAGCCGCGGGACACGCGGATGAATGATTTCTTCCCAGATTTGGGAAAACATAAAATGAAATACCCCGAAAGGAGATATATAATATGAAAGTTATTCTTCTCGAAGACGTAAAAGGTTCCGGAAAGAAAGGCGAGCTTATCAACGCATCCGACGGTTATGCAAGAAACTTCCTTCTTCCTAAAAAACTTGCCATGGAGGCAACCCCCCAGGCAATGAACGAACTTAAACAGAAAGAAGCAGCAAAAGAACGCCGCCTTGCCCTTGAAAAACAGGCAGCAATGGATTCTGCCGCTGTTATTAAAGAAAAAACCGTAAAAATCACCGGAGCCGCCGGTTCCAACGGAAAGCTCTTTGGTTCCGTAACCGCCGCCGACGTTGCCGCAGAAATCAAAAAACAGTACGGCATTGAAGTTGATAAGAAAAAAGTTTCTCTTGAAGGCGATATCAAATCCTTCGGAACTTTCAATGCGGAAGTTAAGTTCGGCCACGGTGTTTCCGCAAAAATCTATGTTCTTGTTTCCGAATAATCTTCTTCCGATATAAAGAGGTGAAAAACTTTGGAAAACGATAATCCGCTTTTACTCGGAATGGATCTGCCATACAGCCTTGAGGCGGAACAGAGCGTTTTGGGCGCCGTTCTTGTTGAACCGGGATGCCTTTCCGAACTTGTTGAAAGACTTCGTCCCGACAGCTTTTACCGCCCCCAGCACAAAGCGCTTTTTGGCGAAATGGTGCGTATGTTCACTTCCGGCGAGCCGGTTGACTTTATAACCCTTCTTGAAGCCGCAAGGGAAGAAGAGATTTTTCAGACCGAACAGGAAGCAAAAATCTATCTTTCACATCTTATGGAGATAGTTCCTTCCGTAAGAAACCTTGGCGCATATGTCGATATCATTCTTGATAAACAGCTTACGAGAAACCTTATCGAAATTTCCGGCGACATTCTTAATGACGCAAGGGAAAGCGGCGCAGAGGGCCAGCTTCTTCTTGATTCTGCGGAACAGAAAATTTATGATATCCGCCAGGGCAGGGACGCAAGAGGACTTGTTCCCATAAGCGATACCCTTATCGAGGCCTATGACAGGATAAATAAACTTTCCGGCGAGGACAGAGAACAGTATCTCGGTCTTAAAACCGGTTATTCCGCCGTTGACGGAAAGCTTGGCGGTCTTAATAAATCCGACCTTGTTATTATTGCGGCAAGACCGGGTCTTGGTAAAACAAGCTTTGCGCTCAACATCGCCGCAAAGGTCGCAATGAAGCAAAAGAAAAATGTTGCGATATTCTCCCTTGAAATGAGCTCCGAACAGATAACCTCCCGTATGCTCTCCCGCGAAGCAATGGTAGAAAGCTGGAAGCTGAGGATAGGTTCTCTTGAACCTTCGGACTGGACAAGACTTGCGGAAGCGGCCCAGATGCTCAACAGAGCTAATATCCTTATCGACGATACTGCCGGTATCACCGTTTCTGAAATGAAGGCAAAACTTCGCCGGGTAAAAAATCTCGACCTTGTTATAATTGACTATCTCCAGCTTATGTCCTCCGGTAAACGAAGCGACAACCGTGTTCAGGAAGTTTCCGAAATGACGAGGAACCTTAAACTTATGGCTAAGGAGCTTAATGTTCCGGTAATCGTTCTTTCCCAGCTTTCCCGTGGAACCGAAAGCAGACAGGGCCATAAGCCCATGCTTTCCGACCTTCGTGAATCCGGTTCCATCGAGCAGGATGCGGATATCGTAATGTTCCTCTATCGCGAATCCTATTATCAGCAGCAGGAGGGCGTTGCAACGCCGGAGGCCGATACGGTCGAAGTTATTGTTGCTAAAAACCGCCATGGCGAAACTGGAACGGCAACTCTCTGCTGGGACGGCCAGTTTACAAAGTTTACCACTCTGGAGGAAGACCGATGAGCACCGCGCCGTTTGAACTTGAAACGGTAAAAGAGGTTTTAAACCGCTTCGATATGCTCAAAAAATGCGGAAAAGTTGTTGTTGCTGTTTCCGGAGGGTGTGATTCTTCCGTTCTTCTGCATGTTCTCTGGCGCTTGAGCACGGAGATGGACCTTAAAATTACTGCGGCCCATATAAACCACAACCTTCGAGGCAATGAAAGCAAAAGGGACGAAGAATTCGTCCGTTCCCTTTGCAAAAAATACGGCATTGAATGCCGGGTGCTTGATGCGAACGTTGCAAAATTTGCTAAAGAACGGGGATTGAGCACCGAAGAGGCGGGAAGAAAACTTCGGTATGAGTTTTTTGAGCACTGCGCCGAAGAGCTTGGGGAGGGCGCGAAGATCGCAACAGCCCACAGCCTTTCGGACTGTGCCGAAACATATATTTTCAACTCCGCAAGGGGAGCTTCTCTCTCCGGAATATGCGGTATCCCGCCGGTAAGGGAAAAGATTATACGCCCTCTTATCGAGTTTTCAAGGGAACAGATCGAAGCCTATGCAAATGAGCACGGCCTTGAATATGTTACCGACAGCACCAACCTCACCGATGAATATACCCGGAACAGGATACGCCACGGGGTTATTCCGGTGATGAAGGAAATAAATCCGGGCTTTGAAAAAGCCTTTCTCCGCCTTTCAAAAAACCTTGCGGAAACAAGGGATTTTATCGAGCTTGAAACCGAAAAACTTCTTGAAGAGGCAAAAACCGAAAAGGGTTTTGACAGCAAAGTAATCGCAAAAGCCCATCCGGCCATAAAAAACCGGGCGGCGGCGCTGATACTTGAAAACTTTGGATTTGGCTTTGATAATGAAAGGACTCTTCGCCTTTCAAAAAGCTTTGGCGAAGAGGATTTTAAAGAAGAACTTTCGAAAGATGAATATCTTGTTCAAAAAAGCGGCATTGTTTTTAAAGAAATAAAAGCAAAGCCGGCGAAAAAAATTCCGGAAAAGGATTTTTCAGAGGGAAAGATATCTCTTACCGGTGAAAAATCCCTTGAAATCAAGGTTTTGTCATACGAGAGCTTTCAAAATTCATACAAAGTTAATAGTTATGTATTAAAAGATACATTTGATTTTGATAAGATAGTCGGCAGAGCAGTTATCCGTTCAAGAACGGAGGGCGATAAAGCCGATATCCACGGAGGAACCAAAACGCTTAAAAAGCTTTTCATTGAAGAAAAGATCCCGGCAGAAAAACGAAATTCCGTCGCGGTCATAGCCGATGATGAGGGCGTTATCTGGGTGGAAGGTCTTGGGGCCGCAAGGCGCGCAAGACTTTCCGAAAAAACAGTAAATGTGGCGGCCGTAAAGGTTTGCTATGAAATAAAAGATTTTTAACACGGAGGATGCGGCAAAATGTATAATATTGAAGACGACATCGAAAGAATCCTTATTTCCGAGAAAGACATCAAAAAAGCAGTCAAAAAAATGGGCAAGGCTATCAGCAAGGACTATGCTGATAAAAACCTTATGCTTGTTGCTGTTCTTAAAGGTTCCGTTATTTTCATGGGCGACCTTATGAGAGCCATCAGCATTCCTATTAACATCGATTTTATGTCTGTTTCCAGCTATGGCGGCGGCACTAAAACCAGCGGTGTTGTAAAAATCATCAAGGACCTTGACCATGACCTTTCCGGTAAAGATATTCTTATCGTTGAGGATATCCTTGACAGCGGCATGACCCTTTCCTACCTTACAAAGATTCTTCGCCAGAGAAACGTTGCATCTATAAAGGTGGCAACTCTTCTTGATAAACCGGAACGCCGCATTGCGGATATCACCGCAGATTATACCTGCTTTACTGTTCCGGATGAATTTGTTGTCGGTTACGGTCTTGACTATGACCAGCTTTACCGCAACCTTCCCTACGTTGGTGTTCTTAAACCCCGCGTTTATGAAAACAAAGCAGAATAATAAGATTTTTACCCCATAAAGGGGTGCATTATATAAATCGGAGTTGATCTTTTTTTGAGCAATAAAGTAAAAACAATAATTTCATACGTCGTTGCGCTTGTTTTGCTTTTGTTCCTTACCTCCCTTATGTTCACTATGAACAAGGAAGAAACGGAAGTACCGAAGTATTACGAAGTTCTTTCGATGTTTGAAAATGCCGAAGTTGAAAGCTATACCCTCGACCTCGGAACCGGTGATCTTACCATCGTTAAAAAGCCTGAAGAGGGTAAGGATAAGGGCGAAACCATCAAATATCTTGTTCCGAACGTTTCCGTATTCCTTTCCGACATCGACATAATCAATGAACAAAACGGCTTTTCTGCAACGGAAATGCAGCCGGATTATCTTCCCATAAAAGAAACCCCCTGGTGGGTTTCCATGCTTCCGACCCTTCTTCTCATCGGAGCAATGGCTGTTTTCTGGTTCTTTATGATGCGCCAGCAGGGCGGCGGCGGAAAAGTAATGGATTTTGCCAAGGCAAAATATAAGGATAAATCCGGAAACAAGCCCACAACTTTTGCGGACGTTGCAGGATGCACCGAGGAAAAAGAGGAACTTGAGGAAATAGTCGAATTCCTTAAACATCCCAACCAGTTCAATGCCCTCGGCGCAAGGATCCCCAAGGGTGTTCTCCTTATGGGCCAGCCAGGTACAGGTAAAACCCTTCTTGCAAGAGCGGTTGCCGGCGAAGCGGGGGTTCCTTTCTTCTCCATTTCCGGTTCCGACTTTGTTGAAATGTTTGTCGGCGTCGGCGCAAGCCGTGTTCGTGACCTTTTCGGCGAAGCAAAGAAAAACGCCCCGGCAATCATCTTTATCGATGAGATCGACGCAGTCGGCCGCCACAGAGGTGCGGGCCTTGGCGGCGGACATGATGAACGCGAACAGACCCTTAACCAGCTTCTTGTTGAGATGGACGGTTTTGGAAACAACACCGGAATCATCGTTATGGCCGCGACCAACCGCGCGGATATCCTTGACCCGGCACTTCTTCGTCCCGGCCGTTTTGACCGCCAGATAGTAGTCGGCGCACCGGACGTTGAAGGACGCGAGGCCATTCTTAAGATCCACACCAAAAACAAACCCCTCGGTCCGGATGTTGACCTTTCCGTTATTGCAAAATCCACCGCAGGCTTTACCGGTGCGGAACTTGAAAACCTTACCAACGAAGCGGCTCTTCTTGCTGCACGCCGCAAGAAAAAGGCCATCACCATGAAGGAAATCGAGGAAGCGACCATTAAGGTTGTTGCCGGTCCGGAAAAACGTTCCAGGAAGGTAAACGATAAGGATAAACGCCTTACCTCCTATCATGAAGCCGGCCACGCAGTCGTTACCTATTTCTGCAAGACTCAGGATCCGGTACACGAAATTTCCATCGTTCCGAGAGGTTATGCCGGCGGCTATACCATGAGCCTTCCGGTTGAGGACAGAAACTATGTAACAAAAGGTTATATGGAAGAGGAACTTTGCACCCTCCTCGGCGGACGTGTTGCGGAAGCAATCGTTCTCGGTGATATTTCCACCGGCGCATCCAACGATATCGAGCGCGCAACAAGAATCGCAAGAAACATGGTAACCCGTTATGGCTTCAGTGAAAAGCTTGGTCCGATAGTTTACGGCTCCGACGAAAACGAGGTTTTCCTCGGAAGAGATTACGGCCAGAACAAGCATTATTCCGATGACATCGCTTCCGATATCGACTGCGAAATCAGAAGATTTGTTGATGAAGCTTATGCAAAAACCGAATCCATCCTTCGTGCACACAGGGATAAACTCGATGCGGTCGCCGCAGTTCTTATGGAAAAAGAAAAAGTTTCCGGTGAGGAATTTGAGGAAATTATGAATCCGAAGCCCGCAGAACCGGAAGTTCTTCCGGAGGAACCGGTTATTGAAGAAACCGCCGCAGAAGTTCCTTCTGAAAAAATCGAAGAATAATATAAAAGTAAAAACCCCCGCGGATTTACCGCGGGGGTTTTATTCATAAATTCAAACTTTAAAATCTATCCTTACGTTGTTTTCCCGGTTGTTTTCGTGGCCTTCATCACGGGAAGTGATAACGCCGCCCATTTTTAAATAAAAACCGAGAGCTTTTTCATTTTGCGGATGACAGCCGAGATAGAATCTTTTATATCCTTTTTCTTTACAAAAACCGCGTATTTTTTCAAAGGCAAGTTTTCCGATGCCTTTGCCCCGGTGTTCCTTAAGAAGATAGAGGGACTGTACGTAAAGGATATCCTTTTCCTGAAGGATGAGATAGCCGATTTTTTCCTTCTCTTCCTCGACAAAATAAACGGTAAATTCATCACAGGTTATGCGGAAAAGGTCCTTTTCGTTATGAAAGGCATAGTCAAAATTATCTATGATATCATCCGGATAGATGCCACGATAGGTCGTTGCCCAGACTTTTTGTCGAAGGGATGAAAGTTCTTTATATTCAAAAGGCTCTGCAATTCTGAATGAAACGGACAATAAAACTCCCTCCTTTTATAATGAAATATTAGTTCAAACAAAACGGTTAGTCAAGGGCAAAAAACAAGGTTTACCGAAAAGGCGTTTTGTGATAAAATAGCATCAGAATTTTATGAAAGGCGGCGAAGGGATGTTTGAATTTTTTGCGGGCGGAAGAACCGAACTTGGCGGAAATCATACTGACCACCAGGGCGGCTGTGTAATAGGCGCTTCGGTCGAACAGGGAATAACCGCCTTTGCGGATAAAAACAACACCGACTTCATCCGCATAGAATCCGAGGAATTCGGAAAAATCGAAATGGAAATAGGCGATACGGAACCAAGAGCGGAGGAGGCGGAAACCCCTTCTGCCCTTGTTCGCGGAATCATGAACTGCTTTATCGAAAGCGGAAATATCTTCGGCGGCTTTGATGCAAGCATAAAATCGGATATCCCCGCCGGAAGCGGAATATCCTCTTCCGCTGCGTTCGAAGTTCTTATCGGAAGGATAATAAGCGGTCTTTTCTTTGAAAACAGCGTTCCGGCGCTGCGCCTTGCTCAGTTTGGACAGCTTGCGGAAAACGATTATTTCGGAAAACCCTGCGGCCTTATGGATCAACTTATATGTTCCGTTGGCGGAACGGTTTTTGCGGATTTTTCGGATCCCGATATGCCCAAAATCAGAAAAATAGATTTTGATTTTTCAAAAAGCGGATATTCCGTTGCTGTCATAAACTGCGGCGCGGACCACGCAGACCTTACGGAGGACTATATCAAAATCGTTCGGGATATGGGGCTGGTTGCATGGAATATGGGCTATACAGTCCTTTCAGAAGCCGAGGAAGCGGAATTTATTGCCCAGTTTCCGATACTCCGCCAAAAATGCGGAGAGCGGGCGGTTATGCGCGCTCTGCATTATTTTGATGAAACAAGAAGAGCAAGGGAAGAAGCCGACGCCCTTGAAAAAGGCGATATGGATGAATTTATAAGGCTTTATCGGGAATCCGCAGAAAGTTCCGAAACAAGGCTCTGCAACATCATTTCCGAAAATGAGCCGGAACATAAGCTCCAAAAAGCCATTCTTTCCGCAAGAGAGATTCTTGGAAATGCCGGCGGAGCAAGAGTTCACGGCGGAGGATTTGGCGGAACGGCCCAGGCCATAGTTCCGGAAGAAATGGCCGCAGAATTTGCGGAGGAAATGGAAAAACAGGGCTTTGGGGTAATGTTCGTGCTTTAAAAAAGCCGGGAATTGACCTTATGGCCCGATAATGGTAAAATAGTAAAAAAGCAAAAGGCGGATTTTTTAATGGGTATGATCATTCTTTATTACGTCGTCGTTAATGTCGTTGCATTCGGCATGTTCGGCGCGGATAAATATTTTGCAAAAAAAGATATGTGGCGCATATCCGAAAAAGCACTTCTCGGCGTTGCGGCAATAGGGGGCGCTTTTGGCGCTTTTGCCGGGATGGAAACTTTTCGCCACAAAACAAAACACGCAAAATTCACTGTAACGGTGCCGGTGCTCATGGCGGCGCATCTCGGCATTCTTGTTTATCTTTTTAAAGGCTGATGAGCATTTACAGATGTCCGCTTTGCGGAAAAAAACTTATAAAGGCCGAACGCTCGCTTAAATGTGAGCACGGCCACAGCTTTGATATCTCCGCCGAAGGATATGTTCATCTTTTGCCGCCAAACAGGATGAATTCAAAGGTCCCCGGGGACAGTAAGGAAATGGCAGCTTCCCGCTCTGCGTTTCTTAACAAAGGCTACTATGAGCCCCTTTTGCTGGAACTTGAAAAAACCGTGCTCGAATATGTATCCGGTGAGGAACCGGCGGTGCTCGACTGCGGCTGCGGCGAAGGATATTATACCGCAAGCATTGCAAAAGAGCTTAAAAACCGCATTTCAAAGGCCAAAATCGCCGGATTTGACATAAGTCGCCCATCCGTTAAGCGCGCCGCAAAGCGCACGAAGGATGTTGAATTTGCGGTGGCTTCCGTGTTCGATATTCCGGTTTTTGATGAAAGCTTTGACCTTTTGCTGAACGTTTTCAGCCCTTTGAGCATAGACGAATACAAAAGGGTGCTCAAACCGGTCGGGTATTACATATACGTTGTTCCCGCTGCCCGCCATTTATGGCAGCTTAAGGCGGCGATATACGACACTCCCTATGAAAACAGGGAAGAGGATACCCCTTATGAAGGTTTTGAGCATATCGAAACAAAAAGGGTGAGATATGAAACCCTTATAGAAACAAAAGAGGATATTTTTTCTCTTTTCCAAATGACGCCCTATTATTGGAAAACCTCCGCAAAGGGAAGCCAAAAGCTTGAAAAGCTTGAAAGCCTTAAAACGGAAGTTGCCTTTGATATCCACGTTTACAAAAAGATAAAATAAAGGAGAAATTAAAATGCATTACGATTACAAAACAACCGGAACCTGCTCCAAAAAAATCAGCTTCGATATGGAAGCAGACGGCACCGTTCGCAACATTGTTTTCCTTGGAGGCTGCCCCGGAAACCTCCAGGCTATTCCGAAGATCCTTGAGGGCTGGAACGCAGACGATATTATCGAACGCCTTTCCGGAAACGACTGTGCAGGAAGAGGAACTTCCTGTGCGGACCAGCTTGCAAAAGCTCTTGTTTGGGCAAAAGAACAGGCAAACGCATAATACAGAAACGGCGGAAAATTTCCGCCGTTTTTTCTTTTTATAAAGCCGAAAAATATATTTTTAAAACCGCTTTTTTGCTATTGACAACATGCTGTGCGGAGAATATAATATAAGCAAATGTTTATTTAATTAAACTTTATTTTATAGGGAGGCGTTTTCCGTGACACAAAGGGAAAGGCAGATTCTCCAGCTTATTGAAGCAAATCCGATGATCCAACAGCAGGAAATTGCCGATAAACTCGGTATAACCCGCTCCTCCGTTGCGGTTCATATTTCGAATCTTACGAAAAAAGGCTGTATCGCCGGAAAAGGATATGTTTTAAGAACCGGAAGCTATGCGGTGGTTGTTGGCGGAGTAAATGTCGATATCTGCGGACGCTCCTTTGCTCCTCTTGTTGCAGAGGATTCTAACCCCGGTTCTTCAAGCACCAGTCTTGGCGGAGTTGGAAGAAACATCGCCCATAATATGAGCCTTATGGGTATTGATGTCCGCCTTCTTTCCGCCTATGGCGATGACCTTAACGGCGAAAGAGTTGCGGCGTCCTGTTCCGAACTTGGAATCGACCTCAGCCATGCGCTGCGTGTTCCCGGTGCAACAACTTCGACCTATATTTATATCACCGACGATAAGGGCGAAATGGCCCTTGCTGTTTCGGATATGGAGGTATGCAAAAAGATAACTCCCCAGTATCTTTCCGCAAACATGTCACTTTTACAGAATGCCCAGGTTGTTGTTGCGGATGCAAACATCCCGGAGGAATCTCTGAAATTCCTTGCGGAAAACCTTTTTGTCCCGCTTTTTATCGACCCTGTTTCAACAAAAAAGGCCGAAAAAATAAGGAGCATCCTCCCCAAGATACATACACTTAAACCAAACCGCATCGAAGCGCAGCTTCTTTCCGGCGTTCCGATAAACTGCAAGGAAGATGCGGAAAAAGCCGCGGAAGCTCTTATCGAAAAAGGAGTTCGCAGAGTATTCATCTCTATGGGCGGCGACGGAGTTTTTGCCGCAACGGCAAAAGAAAAAGTCTGGCACGGCATTATCCCCGGAAAAATGGTAAATACCACCGGATGCGGAGATTCCTTTATGGCGGCTCTTGTATGGGCATATCTTGAAGGAATGGATCTTAAATCCACCGCGGCCGCCGGTCTTGCCGCAGGATCCATTACAATGGAATCCGAAGAAACGATAAATCCGTTTATGAGTGCGGAAACCATTAAAAAAAGAATGAACACAAAGAAATAAAAACAGCAAAGTAAAAAAAGGAGAAATTAAAATGAACCTCAACAAATTCCTCGACGTAAACGCAGAAGTTGCACAGGCCATCGCAGAAGGCAAACCCGTTGTTGCTCTTGAATCCACCATCATCAGCCACGGCATGCCCTATCCCCAGAACGTAGAGACCGCTCTCAACGTTGAAAAGATCATCCGCGAAAACGGAGCTGTTCCCGCAACTATCGCAATCATCGGCGGCCGCCTTAAAGCAGGTCTTACCCCCGAAGAGATCGGATACTTCGGCAAAAAAGGCCAGGCCATCCATAAAGCATCCCGCCGCGACCTTGCTGTTCTTTGTGCAAGAGGCGAAGACGGCGCAACCACCGTTACTACCACCATGATCATCGCACACATGGCAGGCATCAAGATCTTTGCAACCGGCGGCATCGGCGGCGTTCATCGCGGCGCAGAAACCACCATGGATATTTCCGCAGACCTTGAAGAACTTGGCCAGACTCCTATGATGGTTGTTTGTGCAGGCGCAAAATCCATCCTTGACCTTGGTCTTACCCTCGAATACCTTGAAACCAAAGGCGTTCCGGTAATCGGCTACGGCACCGAGGAGCTTCCCGCATTCTACACCCGTTCTTCCGGTTTTAAAGTTGACTATCGCATCGATACCCCCAAAGACCTTGCCGCAGCATTCAAAGCATCCGGCGATATGGGCCTTAAAGGCGGCATGCTTGTTACCAACCCCATTCCCGAAGAATATGCAATGCCCCTCGACGTTATCAACAACGCTATCGACACCGCTATTGCAGAAGCAGAGGAAAACGGCATCAAAGGCAAAGAGACCACTCCTTTCCTTCTTGCAAAAGTTTCCGAGCTTACCGGAGGCAACTCCCTTGCTTCCAACATCCAGCTTGTTTATAACAACGCAAAAGTTGCAGCACAGACCGCCGTTGAACTTTGCAATATGTAATAACTCTATAAAAAAAGAGCCTGCCAAAGCGGCAGGCTCTTTTTTATTTTATAAATCGTATCCTTTGATGAAAAGCTTGAAGAAGCGAACACCTTCCGCAAGGGCGGAAAGAGTTACGTTTTCGTTTACCGCATGGCAGGCGGCGTTCTGTTCATTGGTAAGACGAACAGGAGCAAAACGAAGGGCGTTTTCGCTGAGGGCATGGAAATGGCGGCAGTCCGTTCCGCCCATGATAACATAGGGAGCAACGCCGACGTCCGGGAACTGCTTTTTGATGCATTCGGTGAGGTAGGCGTATTCTTTGGAATGGATATTGGAAACGGGGGAAGCATCCCTTGCCTGAATGATCTCAATTTCGAGGTCATATTTTTTTGCGTATTTTTCAAGGACTTTAAGGCTCTCTTCACAGTTCTGGTGAACGCTGGTGCGAAGGTTTGCAATAAGATAGGGTTCCTTCGGGATCACGTTGCAGGCATCGGAGCCTTTCATCATGGTGAAACAGCAGGTGGTTGAAAGAATAGCTTCGCCAAAGGGGGAAACTATCGGCATTACCGCCATAAGAAGGGGCTTAAAGAGCCAGATGTTTCCGAGAAGCATCCTCATACCAAAGCCAAAGGATGGAGCCATGGAATCGAACATCTCATAAACTTCCGGAATAAGTGCTTTTTTGAAGGGGCGTTTTTTCTCAATTTCGTTTGCAAAGGCAAAAAGTCTTGCGGCGGGGGTGTTTCTCGGCGGAGTGCTGCTGTGGCCGCCTTTTCCGCTGGCGGTGATTTTAACGTCCATGTATCCTTTTTCGGTAACGCCGATAACCGCATACTGGCGGTCCATGCCGCCGATGGGTCTGTCAACAATGGCACCGCCCTCATCGATTACTATGGCAAGTTCTATGCCTTTTTCTTTAAGATAGCGAACAGCGGATGCTGCGCCGTCGCCGCCGGTTTCTTCGTTTATTGCATATTCAAGATAGATATCGCAGGGAGGAACGAATCCTTCCGCAATAAGTTCTTCAAGAGCCTCAAGCTCAACAAACATGGTGCTTTTGCAGTCCATGGAGCCGCGGCCGTAAAGGTCGCCGTCAATAACTTCGCCGCTGTATGCAGGGCATTTCCAGCCGTGGTCGTTTGCGGGAACAACGTCCTGGTGGCCCATGAAAAGAATGGGGCGGCGGGAAGGGTCAGTGCCCTGCCATCTGTAAAGAAGGGTTCCGTTAAGAACGGTTTTTTCAAAAGTTTTATGCACGTTGGGGAAGAGTTCTTCAAGAACCTCGTGGAACTTATAAAAATCAGAAAGGTCCTCGTCCTCGTTTTTTGAAACGGTGGGAACTCTTACCATATCGCCGAGTTTTTTTGCGCAAAGATCAAGTTCTTCCTGAGTTATTTCCGTTTCGCATTTTTTGATTTCCGGCGCCTTGATGGCAAGGGTACGGATAACGGCGATTATGAGAAGAAGGGCGATTATCCCGAGGATACCGAAAATTATGTACTGCATTCAAAAGCCTCCTCAGTCAGCAGCTTTCTGCGCATTGCGCATTTCTGCCATTTCTTTTTCGATGGGATGGAAAATTGCGATAACAAGCATAATTGCCGCAACGATAAGGGGTACCCAGCCAAGAAGGGCACAGATGGTATCAATGGCGCTCTGGGGCTGAACTTCAAGTTCCGCATTGAATCCCGCTGCACCGAGGGCGGCGGTCATTGCAAGGTTGACGCCCGCTTTTGAAAGTTTTGCCGCAAGGTTATCACAGGTGGAAACAAGGCTGTCTATGCGGCGGCCGTTGCGGAATTCGATAAGGTCGGAAAGGTTGTTGCGGTTGGTGTTGAAAAGAACAAAGGCAAATGCCATGGCAACAGCAACGGTGATTCCGTTGATATAAATGGTAACGATGGAATAGGGGTTGATGAGGAAGGGGATCTTGCCAACGATATAAATTATCGAGCCAAGAATCATGGTGTTTTTTCTTCCGAGTTTTTTATCAACGGGGATGCAGCCGAGAGTTCCGATTACAGAAACCGCAAGGAAAACCGCCATAATAGGTGTTGCGGCAGAGGCGGAACCGAGAACATAGGTTGCATAATAGTTTACGGTGCTCATGATAAGAAGGTTGAGTATGCCGTAGGCGATGATATAAAGGGCGTTCATAACCCAGCTTTTGCAGGCAAGAAGCATTTTGAAAACTTCGATGATGCCGAGTTTGGAATCATCTTCGGCTTCCTGCTGGATGCGTTCTTTGGTGGTAAAATAATGAACAAGGCTTCCGATGATGCAGATGGAGCCCATTACTGTTGCGGCATATACAAAAGCGGCCTGGCCGGCTTCGTTAGACATTACGTTTCCGTTTGCATCAAGGCCGCCAAAGAGGTCAAGAAGAGGATAAAGAGCAACGCCGCCGATACCGGAACCGACGCAGCCGCCAAGGTTACGGGCAACGTTTATGGCTCTTCTGTCAGAGTCACGGTTGGTTGCAAGGCCGCCCATGCTGTTATAGGGAATGGCGGCAAAGGTATTGAAAAGCTCGAAGAGGAAATAAATCATTATCGCAAGAGCGAGCTTTAATCCGTATGCAACATCAAAACAGGTGAACATAAGAACAACGGTGACCGCCCATGGAACAGCGCACCAAAGCGCAAAGGGACGGCATTTTTCACCGTTTTTAAAGGTATGGTTAACGGCCCAGTATCCGACAAGGGGATCGTTTACCGCGTCCCATACAATGCCAAGCGCGGTTATCATACCGGCGTGTTCTATCTTTATACCCATGACGTTAGTCAGGAAAAAGAGATAGAAAAGGTCCTTAAAGTTAAAAACTACGTTGCTGGCCGCCGAAAAAGTTCCAAAGCCGAATTTTTCGGCAAAGCCGATTTTCGGGGTTTCAATATAAGTGCTCTTGGTTTGCATACCAACGCCTCTTTTCTTTTAACGCTGTAATTTGTTAAAGCGATTATATCACATAAGCCCGAAAAGTTCAACCTTAAATATATATAAAGCGCCGCGGTCTTTTTAACAAAATTTTTACACTTCCGTATTAACTTTTCCGCTTTAGTGTGATAGAATAAATTCAATGAAAATTCTTTCCGAAAGGGGTTTTGATAAAATGCTCAGCATAGAAAACGAAAAACGTATCGAAGAATGGATCGAAGCGCATAAAGAAGAATTTATCGCCGATCTTTCAAAAATAATCGCCGTTCCCTCCGTTGCAACTCCCGGAGTTGCAGAGGGCGAATATCCCTTTGGCATAGAAAGCGCAAACGTTCTTGCGGCTGCAAAAGAACTTGTTGAAAGCTATGGCTTTCCGGTAAAAAACCTCGATAACTACTGCCTTGTTGCAAATATCGGCGAAGGCGAGGAAAAAATCGGAATCATGGGACATCTTGACGTTGTTCCCTGTGGAAACGATTGGAACTATCCTCCCTATCAGCTTACCGTTGACGGCGACCTTCTCATCGGCCGCGGAATCCTTGACGATAAAGGCCCCCTCTGGGCATCCATTTTTGCGGTGCGCTGCCTTCGTGACCTTGACCTTCTTCCAAAAAGAGAGATCGAGATTTTTATGGGCGGCCAGGAAGAATGCGGCATGAACGATATCATCCATTACAAAGAGGTTTCTGAAAAACTTCCGGATGCATCCTTTACCCCGGACGGAAACTATCCTCTCTGTCACGGAGAAAAAGGCGGTCTTCGTTTTTATCTTGCGATTCCCTGCAATGACGAAAAAATCGTTGATTTTACCGGAGGAACCGTTAAAAACGTTGTTGCGGATAAAGCGGTTGCAACCCTTAAAGGCGTCTGTGCAAAATGCCTTAAAGAAAAACTTGCGGATAACGAGCGTATTGCCGTTGACGAGGAGGGCGATCTTGTAAAAGTTACAGCCACCGGCGCATCCGTTCATGCATCCATTCCGGAAAACGGAGTGAACGCCATAGGCGTTCTCGCAAATGCCCTTCTTGATGCGGAGATTTTTGAAGGCGAAGCAAAAGATGCCATGAAGTTCCTTTCCCTCGTAAACTCCGATTATAACGGCGCGGCTCTCGGAGTTCCCGTTGAGGATGAACCCAGCGGAAAACTCACCCATGTTGGCGGCGTTATCGGTATGGACAGAGGTGTTCTGGATCTTTCCATCGACATCCGCTATCCCGTAACCGAGGACGGCGACAGACTTCTTGAAAAAATTATCGAAACAGTTGAACCCTATAACGTAACCGTTCATAATGTTGCGGATACAAAACCCGCATATTCTCCGGCGGATTCCGAACTTGTTCGCACCTGCATGAGAGTTATAAAAAGCGTTTTCGGCCGCGACCACTGGAAGCCCTATACCATGGGCGGCGGAACCTATGCAAAACATATGCCCAACGCATGCGCCCTCGGTCCGGAGGACCCGGATTATGAAAGCCCCTTCGGTCTTTTCCGCGGAAGCATCCACCAGTCCGACGAATCCACCCCGGCAAAACTTCTTTACGATACCATGAAGGTATATGCAAAGCTTTTGGTTGAGCTGGACGACATCGACGTAACAAAATAAAAAAAGCGGGCGGATTTTATCCGCCCCTATGTTTATTGTATGAAAATAAAAAGTTTTTTAAAAACCCCGTTTTTTTACTGCCTTTTGCTTTTGCCTTTTGGTTTTTTGCTTTTGGCTGCGGCAAGATTCATTCCCGGATTTGCCGACGGATATTATGAAATTATCTATAAAAACCTTGGCGGTCTTTTCGGAAGCATAACCGGCATTCTTCCGTTTTCTCTTATGGAGGCCGGAATATGCTTGCTGGTTTTCATGCTTATCGTCTGGATAGTAAAACTGGTGCTCAAGGGAAAAGAAGGCAAAAAAGCCGTGCTCAAGTATTTTGCGTTGGTGCTCAAAAGCATTGTATCCATAGCCTGCGTTATCTTTTTTCTTTTTGCGGTATTCAGCGGAACAAACTATTACCGTGAGGGCTTTGCTGAAAAAACCGGCCTTACGGTGCAAAAATCCTCAAAGGAAGAACTTTATGACCTTTGCGCCTTCCTTCTTTCAGAGGCTTCAGAATCCGGCTCAAAACTTTATCGCGGCGCGGATAATGTTACGGTTTTTGATGAAAAGAATTTCAGCATGGCAAGGGAAGCAAAGGCGGAATTTGAAAAATTCGCCTCCGGCTATGATTTTATGAAAATGGGATTTGGAAAATTCGGAACGCCAAAGCCTGTTTTCTTTTCGGAAGTTATGGCTTATCTTCAGATTTCCGGCGTTTATTCCCCATATACTTTTGAGGCGAATATCAACACCGCCGGTCCGGATTTTATGCGCGGTGCCACCATGATGCATGAGCAGAGCCACCTTAGAGGATTTATGAATGAGGCAGAAGCGAATTTTATCGCATACCTTGCCTGCAGCAAAAGCGATTCGGAATATTTCCGCTACAGCGGAACCTGCCTTGCGCTTCTGCATTCCATGAATGCTCTTTACAAAACGGACTATGACCTCTGGTATGAACTTAGGATTCAATATCCGGATTTCATTTCCGCGGATATGGCGGCCCAAAACGCATATATCGCCGCCCATGACACAAAAGTCGGAGAAGTATCCGACGCGGTAAACGACACATATTTAAAACTCAACGATCAGCAGGACGGCGTTCAAAGCTACGGAAAAATGGTCGATTTGCTTCTTGCATACCGCAGAAGCTTGTGATATACTGGCATTGTAACAAAATCATGAAAGGTGGTTTAAAAAATGTCCATCTATCTTAAAGATGACGATGAAAACGAGGGTATTGAAGTTTTTTGCCCCTATTGCGGAAAACCCGTAATGATTCCTGCCGGTTATAACAGACCGACCTATCTTTGCCCCCGCTGCCATAAGGCGATTCCTCTTGATGAAAAAATGCTTGAGGAACTTTCAAAATCCGCAAACGTTGAGGAAAAACCGAGAGTTACCTCCCCCTGCAGAAGAGACAGCCTTCTTTGATTTTTCTGAAAAAATAAAAACCCGCCGAAAAGGCGGGTTTTGTTTTTTTATACGGAAGCTTTTTCCTTCTTTTTTTCGATGAGATACCAGGGAAGATACATGGCGGCCCAGACAAAAGCAAGAAGTATCGGAAGGCCAAGGATATAAAGCTGTTCCCCAAAGAGGGAGGCAAGAAGCTCGAGCAGGGGGTTATTTTCCGTTCCGTTAAGGAAAAAGAAGTTTGTATCAAGAAGCTTGTTGATAAAGAAAATGGGAACACATTCGCAAACAAGCATAAGCGCAACTTTAGGAAGGCGCTTTACGCTGGGTTTAAATCCTCCGGCAAGAAGAAGCATCGGATACATGGCAAGAAGAACGTGGACCGAGTTGGAATGAAGGCTCATAAAGTTCCAGAAGGGAAGGTTGGTCCAGGTTGGCATTATAAGAGCGATAAGCGCCCCCGGAGCACAAAGGGCATAAAGTGCTTCTGCGGAGATATCGTCGCGCTTAAAGGTATGCCATACGCATACGAAAATGTTTATGGAACAGAGATGAAGGGGAATAAACTCCCATTCCCATTGACCGGTTGCAAGGGTGCCCGCATGCTTCCAAAGTTCATCAAGAAGAAGCAAAACAGCCATTACGTTAAGGAATTTTTGCCTTTCGCTCTCGCCGAGTTTTCGGTAAACAAGCATTGCGGCAATGATTATTGCGATAAAGCCCGCGGTCACCGCAAGATGAAGAGGGCTGAAATGTTCAAAACGGATATAGTCCGGGTTAAGATCGGACATGGTCCCTTTTGTGTACCAGAATTCTGACATATAGTCGCCTCCTTTGTTCCGGGATATTTTAACACAATTTACGGAATAAGTAAACCGAAGATTTATTTAAGAAGTTGAAAAAGCCTCTCCGCTGTGATAAAATTTTAAAAGAAAATATTTTACTCGCTTTTCCGTTATAGCGGAAAGTTTAAAAGGAGAAAACTATGGCATATAAACGCGAATGGCAGCGCCCGCTGGAACTTGACCGTCCAACCTGGGATATGCTGCGCGAAAACAATATCTATACCGACAGCAGAAAGGATTTTCGCTGGCGTCACTGTCCGGATAAGGAAAACGGAGTTATCCATGCTGCGGTATATACCGTTATGAGCTATGAATACGCCGACGACGTTGTTGAAAAGGATTTTCCCCTTTCAAAAGAGGGCCTTGAGGAGGCTAACACCTGGATAGAATCAAAATTCCGGGAGTTTGTTGACGAAAACCCGGAAAGATACTGATATGCAAAATCAGAAATATATATACGCCGCCGTTTTTTTAACGCCTTATAAAACCGGCGAATTTATAAGGTTTATGACAGGGTTCCCCTATAACCATGCGGCAATATCCCTTTTGCCGGAGATGAAATATTTTTATTCTTTTTCCCGCCATTACGAAAAAGCGCCCTTTTTCGGCGGATTTACAAAGGAATCCATTCTTCGTTATAAAAGAAAAGGAAAGACCGCAAAGATGAAGATTTTTGCCCTTCCGGTTTCGGATGAACAGTTTTCAGATGCGGAAAAAGAAATTGCGCTTTTTGAAAAAAATAAAGGCGAATTTGTTTATAACATGATATCCGCAGCGTTTTTTCCTCTTGGTATAAAAATACATATAAAAAATGCCTATACCTGTGTTGAATTTGTTCTTGAGATGCTGAAAAAGCATACGGACATAAAAGAAATACAGGGTATGGATTTTTGCAATATCAGGGAGTTTTGCGCCGCGCTGGAGCCTTTTACCGTCTATGAGGGCAGCGCGGAAAGATTTTTTGAGGGAGCCTCCTGGGAGGGGGATACTTTCCCAAAAAGAATGGGAGCGGGTTTTTATATAAAAAACACCTTTTTAAATAACGCCAAGCTTTTAAAAAGATTTATATTGAAACAAAAATAAAAAAAGCACCGCTTTAGCGGTGCTTTTTTGTCTTATTCTTTATCTACCGGTTTTCCGCAGTTGGGACAGAGGTCGCTGTCGCTTTTAAGTTTTGCTCCACAGCGGGTGCAGAAATTGTTGTTTTCGGAAGAAACGAAAGGCTCTTCGGCAGGGACGGAAGATTCCTCAACAGGAGGAACAGCCGGGGAAAGTTCCGTTTTTTTGGATTTTTTAGATGCGATAACAATAACAGCAACAATGGCGCCGATTATCAAAACCGCAATAACGATGAGAACTATAAGTACGGTAATGGCGGCAGAAGCGACTTTGTCCTCTTTTTCGGAAGAAACAGTTTCATCGATAACAGGTGACTTCGGATACTGAATATCGGAAAGGAAAAGTTCAAAATCGGAATAATATTCGCTTTCTGCGGTGTCATAGAAAACAAAGACATAGAGAACGCCGTCTTTTATTATTGCGGCCTGGGTGGTGAGCATTTCGGACTCTTCTTTTTCAGTGACAAAATAGGTGTTTTCGCCAAGTTTTGTTTTTGTTACGGATTCTTCCGGAACTTCAAGGTATCTGGCGTAATCCTCTTCCGTTTCTGTTCCGTTTGAAAAATCCTCCTCCGTAAATTCAACAAAACCGAGGGTGATATCCGAAACAAAATCGCTCATGGACATAGCAGCACAGGAGATAATCTGGGTTTCGTCTTTTACGGAACGGAAAAGATAGGTGCGCATACTTTCAAAAGTATCTCCGATTTCAAAATCGTCGTCTTTTACCCAGTTTTCCGGAACGGTCATGGAAAAGCCAAGGACCTCATCGGTTATAACCAAAGGTTCCGTTTCATCAACGGCAGGTTCATCTGCACCTCCGGCGGCTTCATATCTTGTGCTCTCTACCATGGAATAAAGTTCCGCCTCAAGCCTTTCGGTAAGTTCGCCGTAACTTACCAAAAGAGTGTATATAATTAATTTTTCGTCATTAAGAGCAAAATATGCACTTCCGAAAGAAGCATCGGTATTCCATTTGTAAGTAATATGGATATAATTGATGCCACCGATCTCAACGACTTCTTCGTTGAGGATAGTGATATCGAATGAATTATAAGTATCTTTTACAAAGTCGAAGTAATCGTTTTCATCAATAAAAACGTATTCGTTTTTGTTAACGTTTACTGAAAAATCATAGGAAAGACTTTCATCAAGGGCGGTAAAATATATGCTGTCCTCAATGTTTCCGTCGATGATGCTCTGAAGTTCTTCTTCGCTGAAGTATTCACTGAACCAGCGGTCATAGCCTTCGCTTGTCATCACGTAGTATTTATCCGGAACGGAAACATAGGCACCGAGTTCGGGAACATAATGTTCCGCTGCGGGAGCTTTTTCTGCCTCTTTTATATCGCCGAAAACAATGCTCTCAACAGATTCTTTTGCCATTTTAATAAATTCATCATTAAAACCTTCCGGAGCGGTGATAAAGTCGATGAGAACAAGATCGCGGTCGTGGGTAGTGATATACGTTATATCGTAATTTCCGTTTGAATCTTTAAGAAGAAATCTTATATATTTATTTGAACCGACGGAGACTATTTCTTCTTTAAGCGCGGTATAGCTTCCGTCAGAAGTAAATGAGGAAAGCCATTCTGCTTTTTCTTCATTAAGCTTTGATTCGGTACAGGAAGAATAATTTATTTCGTAATCTTCCCAATAGCTGACCATTACGGAGCTGTATCCGTCCCAGGAGTTGCTGTAGAGAATAAGCTCGTTTTCCTCAAGAAAGAACATTGTGTCCTCATAGCTGTCGGAATATCCGTAGCTGTTATAGATATCCTTATCCATACCGACGGTAAAAACGTCGTGATAAGAAGGCAGGGAAATATGCATTTCTGTTTCGTCAACGTAAAAATCCGCGGCAAAAGCGGTTGTTCCGATAACAAAAGCCAAAATAAGAGCGGCAAGGAGCGAAATCGATTTTTTCATGTAGTATCCCCCTTTTTTCGAAAGATATTTCATTAAAACCAATATAGCATATACCGTTGGGCTTTTCAACTTTATAAAAGGCTTTGTCCGCCAAAACAAAAAAAGAGCACCGCTAAAGCGGTGCTCTTTTTATTTATCGTCAACGATTATTTTCCGAAAACGATCTCAACAGTATCCTGTGCGATCATGAGTTCTTCGTTGGTGGGGATTACCCAAGCTTCAACTTTGCTGTCGCCGGTGGAGAATTTTGCTTCTTTGCGGCTTGCGTTGTTGTTAAGTTCGGTGCCGATGGAAAGGCCGAGGTATTCCATGTTGGAGCAGATCTCGCCGCGCTGTGCTGCGGAGTTTTCGCCGATACCGCCGGTGAAGATGATTGCATCTACGCCGCCCATTGCTGCTGCATATCCGCCTGCGATCTTTTTGATCTGATAGGTGAACATATCAAGAGCAAGCTGAGCTCTGTGGTTGCCTTCTGCTGCTGCGTTTTCAAGGTCGCGGCAGTCGCTGGAAATGCCGGAAATACCGAGGAAGCCGGATTTTTTGTTCATAAGGTTGCTCATCTGTTCGGGGGTAAGGCCTTCTTTGTCCATAACATAAGTTACAACAGAGGGGTCGATGCCGCCGCAGCGGGTTCCCATTACGAAGCCGTCAAGAGGAGTAAGGCCCATGGAAGTATCGCAAACTTTGCCGTCTTTAACTGCGGAAAGGGAAGAACCGTTACCAAGGTGGCAGATGATAAGTTTGGTGCCTTCGGGATCTTTACCGGTGATTTCGAAATATCTCTTGGTGATGAAACGATGGGAAGTTCCGTGGAAGCCATAGCGGCGGATGGAATATTTCTCATAGTATTCATAAGGGATACCGAACATGTATGCTTTTTCGGGCATGGTCTGATGGAAGGAGGTATCAAAAACAGCGACCATGGGAGTTTCTTTTCCGAAAACTTCCTGGCAAGCAGCCATTGCAACTGCCTGAGGCGGGTTATGGAGAGGGCCAAGATCGCGGAATTTAACGCCGATGTCTTCGATAAGTTCATCGGTTACGATGGTGGATGCTTTGTATTTTTCGGAACCGTGAAGAACGCGGTGGCCGATAGCTTTGATTTCGCTGATGTCTTCAACAACTTTGTTTTCGCCTTCGGTAAGGAGTTTTACGAGTTCTTCGAAAGCTTCTTTATGGGTGGGGAAGCTTACGTCGTATTCGGTTTTATAGCCAGCTTCGGTTTTGTGGCTGATTCTGCCGTCGATGCCGATTCTTTCGCAAAGACCTTTTGCAACGACATCCTGGGTATCCATCTCGATAAGCTGATACTTAAGAGAGGAGCTGCCTGCGTTAATAACAAGTACTTTCATGTTTTTTAAACCTCCAAGAATGTTGTCCCGATTTTTCCGTTTATTTCCGGGCGCGGCAATGCCGGCCTTCATTGACATTCGGGTTACAATTATATATTATTACATTATAAATAAAATTGCAAGAAAAACCGTTAAAAAGTTGATGAAAACCGGGTTTTCTTTATGAAAACGGAGGAAACGCTGATGAAAATAGCCGGAATTATTGCCGAATATGACCCTTTTCATAACGGCCACGCATATCAGATAGCAAAAACCCGCGATGCCGGAGCAGAGGCGGTTGTTGTTGTTCTTGGGGGCGAGTTTACCCAAAGGGGCGAGCCGGCCTGGTGTTCAAAATATACAAGGGCAAAAGCCGCCCTTCTCTGCGGCGCGGACCTTGTTCTTGAAATGCCTGTTCCCTATGCTGTCGGCTCTGCGGAAAGATTTGCCGAAGGCGGCATAAAAATCCTCGATGCCCTTGGCTGCGTTGATGTTTTAAGCTTTGGAAGCGAAAGCGGCTCTGCGGAAAAAATTATGGATTTTGCAAGGCTTTTTGAAAAAGAGGAGTTTATCGAAGAATATAAAAACGCCCTCTCCGAAGGAATATCCTCCCCGGCGGCAAGGCAAAAAGCCGCCGAAAAACTTGCGCCGGAACTTTCCTCCGTCGCGGCAAATCCAAACGATACCCTCGGCGCGGAATACTGCAAATGGCTTTTGCGCCTTAACAGCAGGATAAAACCGGAAACGGTAAAAAGATACGGCGCCGGTCACGGCGAAGCGGCGGTCCTTAAAAGCGGAATAGCCTCTGCAACATATCTCCGCAGCTTTGAGGAACCGGAGGATATCTTCCCATTCGTTCCGTATAAAGTCTATGAGCTTCTTGCAAAGGATTACCGTGAGGGAAAACTTCCCTTCAGCGAAAAGAAAATCGAGCCCGCTGTTCTTGCGGTGCTCAGAATGATGAGGGAAGAGGATTTTGCAAAGATCCCGGACTGCGCCGCGGAGGGACTTTATCACAGAGTTTATGACGCGGTGCGCGAAGCATCTTCGCTTGAGGAACTTTACGGCCTTATAAAAACAAAACGCTACGCTATGAGCAGGGTAAAGCGCATTGTTTCCGGCGCTTTTCTCGGTCTTGATGATTCGGTGCTCAAAAACGCAGACCTTCCGTATATCCGCGTGCTCGGAATGAACGATACCGGAGCGGCGGTGCTCAAAAATGCAAAGGAATCCGGATGCAGCATCCCGATTTCCGCATCCCTTGCGGATCTTGAAAAAACTTCCGAAACAGCAAGGGCTTTTGCCGTGCTCGAAGCAAAAGCAGAGGACGTCTGGCAGCTTGGACTTCCGAGTCCCGGAAAATGCGGCCTTGCATATAAAACAAAAATCATAAAACTATGAAAAACAGCCCCTTTGCCGAAAAGGGGCTGTTTTTTAAAAAAATAAAGACAGAATCCCTCCACCGCTGCCGAAAAGGCAGCGGTCCCCCTACCTTTAACAAGGGAGGTTAAAAATTTTTTCAAAAACCCCGTTTTTATTGCAACAAAACGGGGTATTTTTGACACTATATATTTGTAAGACATTTGTAAAAAGGATGTGAAGCAATGAAAAAACTGATTATTGTTCTTTTTATGATTTTTGCTCTCTGTTCCTGCGAAGCGGCGGAAAATATTCCAAAAGAACCGGCTTTGAAAGATGAGCCTTCCGCTTATGAAGAAGTTTTGGAAGAAACGCCGGAAAAACCGGAAGAAGACAAAATTTCCGACCCAAGGCTTATTGAATACGCAAGCGGCGGATTTATGCTTTCGGAACAGGGTATCTCTCAAAAGGCATACGATATGGTCATCCATGACAACGGGACAATGACTTTTGACCTTGTTCTTGAAAAAGACGGCAAAGAAATAAAGAAAAATATCCGCGGACTTTATCTTAAAAGCGACCGCTACGGAACAAATATCGACTGGGGCGGATATTCCTTTTGCGGGGATTATCTTTCCGTATGCTATATCGGCGGATTTTTTATAATCGACCTTAAAGATTTTTCCGTTCTCGATATTGATTTTGAAATTCCGGAAACGGAAAATACATTCTGGATAAACGGCGTTATTTATGACGAAAAAACCGGCTGGATAGTTTCCGCAGCGGAAGCAAAACTTGGCCAGCTGCATGATGAACCCATGCCCTGGAGGATCTTTATTTTTGATAAAAACGGAAAGCTCCTCGAGGACTGTGTTCCTGCGGCCTTTGCGCCCTATGGAGGCTGGGCGGATTTTTCGACCCCGGCGGTCATGAGAAAATGCACCACCCTTGAAAATGGCGGAAAAACCTATTATTCCTTCGATTACCGCTGTTACTGTCCCGATGACGGAAAATCCTATCAGGGTTCGCCGACTTCCCAGCCTTATGATGCTGTTACGGATGGCTACAGGCTTTATTTCTATCATGCCTATAGTATCGATAATGCAGAGGATGTATGGGTTTCAAATGCCGGAAATGACCTTGGCTATTACGCGGTGCTTAAGGATGAAAACGAAAATATCCTTGATTTTATCCACACAGAAAATGATCATATTCCGGATTCGGACAACTGGGGCGAGGTTGAGGAACCGCTTAAAGTAACAAATCACGGCGAAGGAAAATTTACCGTTGAAAACACCTATCTTGCAAAAAGCATGGAGCTGGATTTTGAAAAAGAAACCTATTCCCTGAGCTATAATTATACCGACGAACATCTTTGCGAACTTATTGCGGATTCCAAAGACGGAAATTATTCTCTCTGGCAGGCGGGAGCGGACGGAGGCGGCGAAGCCTATTTTTATGAGGTTGCCCTTCGGAATAACAGGACAGGCAAAATTTATCATGTTGAATCCAACGGCACAAGTGCCGGAGCCTTTTCCGGCGAAGGCTTTTTGAAAAACGGGGATTTTTACGTAATGTCTTCCTCCGGACTTCGAATCTATGACCCAAAAAACGTTGAACTTCTTTTTGACCTTAACAAAAACTTTTCCATGGAAGAAAGGATACTCTATACCTTCCGCAGGGACCCTAACGATTTCAGCTATATCGTTGTTTATTCCGACTGCACCGATGAGGATATCCAGAAAGGATACGCAAGCGAGGAATTTTTGATGCCGTTCACCATTAAGATAGGATATCTCGATAAGGACGGAAAACTTATAAAATCCTTTGACAGCGGCGTTTTTGAACAGGCGGATTTCTGGCTTGAGGCGATAGAAATGCGTTATTCCGAAGATATTATTACAATAGTCACCCTTGGCGGCAAAGGGCTTTCCGGAAGGGAATTTACCTTTGACAGAAGAACGGAAACTTTTTCAAAACCTTAAATAAACAAAAAGCGGCGGAAAATCCGCCGCTTTTATTATTCTTCGATCCTTCTTCTTAAAAGGTCGCCTTTTTGAAGTTTTACCGGGCAGGGAAGGCGAAGTATCTGCTTTATAAGCCTTGCGTCCTCGCGCTGATTTCCTTCCTCGTCATAAATTTCCGTTACTGTGAATTTTTCGCCGGTGCTGACCGGGGAGATAACTTCCAGTTCGTCGCCGGGTTTAAAATTGTTGCGCTGTTCAATGGTAACAAAACCGTCGGAATAATCGAGAACCTTGCCGACGAAAACGCATTTCTGGATGTATGCGCCGGAATTTCCGTGGCTCATTTTCATCTCGCCAAAGTAAAATGCGCTGGAATATGGGCGGTGGCTGATGCTGTCCAGCTCGCGCTCGATAACTTCCATGGGAAGATCGCCGTCTATGGCGTGGCGGTATGCGTTTACCGCTGTTGCAACATAGAATGGAGTTTTCATGCGGCCCTCGATTTTATAGGAGCAGATGCCCGCTTCCTCAAGTTTATCGAGAAAACCAACGGCGCACATATCATGGGAGCTGAGAATGGCGGTGCCTTTTTCATCCTCTTCAACAGGGAAAAATTCGTTGGGGCGCTTCATCTCAACAAGGTGATAGTTCCAGCGGCAGGGCTGGGCACAGCCGCCGCGGTTTCCGCTTCTGTTAACAAGATAGGAGGATATCATGCAGCGGCCGGAATATGCCATGCACATGGCGCCGTGAACAAAGGCCTCGATCTCCATTTCCTCCGGAATGCGTTTTCTGAATTCGACTATTTCCTCAAGGGTCATTTCTCTTCCAAGAACAACGCGTTTTGCGCCCATGGCCCAATATACCTTTGCGCTGCTGAAGTTCTGGCAGTTTGCCTGGGTGGAAACATGTATCTCAAGATCGGGTTCCGCTTCGTGAATGGCGGAAATAAGACCGATATCGGAAACGATTATCGCATCAACGCCGACGGAATGAAGATATTTTGCATATTCACCGGCGGCATCTATCTCTTCGTTTTTTGCAAAACAGTTTACGGTAACATAAAGTTTTACCCCGTGAGCATGGGCGTATTTTACCGCTTCGGCAATGCCCTCCAGGTCAAAACCGACGTTATCCGCACGAAGCTGGAGCAAAGGTCCGCCGATATAAACCGCGTCTGCGCCGAAATGAACGGCGGTTTCAAGACATTCCATATCCCCGGCCGGGGCAAGAAGTTCGGGTCTTTTCATTGAAAATCCTCCAATATTTTAAACTATTTTTTATAATAACATAAGAAAAGGGATTTTTCAATTAAAAGCAAAGCATGAGAAAAAAGAAAGCACCGGATTTTCCGGTGCTTTTGCTTTTTAGGTCTGCGGTTCTTCTTCGTTCCAGGTTTTGTGTTTTCCCGAAAGAATATCGGTTCGGCGGTTTTTGACCATATCGGATTTTCCAACGATATCTCCGGCGCGTTTGAGAGCGCCTTTTGTAAGCATCGGTCCGAAAATTTCATAAACAAAAATCGCAAAGAGTACGATGTTGCGGATAGTTTCGCCGTCGCCTTCAAGGGTGGAAGCGGTTATGCACATTCCAAGCGCAACGCCTGCCTGCGGGAAAAGCGCAATTCCAAGGTTTTGGGTAACCTTTTTGTTCTGGTTTGTAATTTTACATCCGGCATATGCGCCAAAATATTTTCCGGCCGCGCGGGAAAGAACGTAAACGATGCCGATGAGCATTGTTGTAAATTCGCAGAAAACAGAAAGTTCAAGCTCCGCGCCGCTTATTACAAAGAAAAAGATGAAAAGAGGAGCCGTCCATTTGTCCGCACGTTCCATAAGGTCGAAAGAGAGTTTGTCGGTGTTGCAAAAAACCGTTCCGAGCATCATGCAGACAAGAAGAGAGCTGAAAGCAACGGTGACAGGGCCGATTTTGAATTCTATTGAAGAAACGGCAACAGTCAGAAGAACAAAACCGATTATAAGGGAAAGACGGTTGGAGTTTGAAAGGAATTTTTTCTCAAGGAAAGTAAGAAATGCGCCAAGAGCAGCGCCGAGAACAAGAGAAAGGATAATTTCAACAAGTGGATCCACAACAACAGAAAAAAGATCGACGGTTCCGCTGTTGAAAGCTTTTGCAACGCCGAAACTTATTGCAAAAACAACAAGTCCCATTGCGTCGTCAAGAGCAACGATCGGAAGAAGAAGTTCGGTAAGTTCGCCTTTGGCTTTATATTGGCGAACAACCATCAAAGTTGCGGCGGGGGCAGTTGCGGTTGCAATGGCGCCAAGAGTTATTGCTGCGGAAAAAGAGAGTTTTTCGGGAATTGCAAGATGAACAAGAATAAGAGCAACGTCGGTTACCACCGCGGCTGCAAGAGCCTGGAGAACAGCGATAACGGTTGCGCTTTTTCCGATTTTTTTAAGTTCTTCAAGGCGGAATTCGTTTCCTATTGCAAAAGCGATAAAGCCAAGGGCGGTTTCGGAAACGGATCTTAAGACGGAGATGCTTTCAGCTGAGCAAAAACCCAATCCTTCGATTCTGAAAGAACCGATCAGATAAGGCCCAAGCACAACGCCGGTGAGAAGATACGCGGTTACGTCGGGAAGGTGAAGAGGTTTTATAAGCCTTGTCATAACAAGTCCGGCAATAACGGCTACTGCAACGGATAAAAGTTCGTTCATTATTATTTCACTTCGTTTTCTTAAAATATTATTACAAAGTATTGATTATAGTTAGATGACGTGCATAATGCAACAGCAAAGCAAAAGTTTTTTTGAAATCTTTTATGCAATTAAAAATGGTTTTGCAGCGGGGAAAAATAAAAAATTTTTTAAAAAAGTGTTGACTTTAGCGCTTTACTTTGCTATAATGCCTCGTATAGCAATCAATGCTATAGAAAACAGAATACTATATTGTTTCTGGCTTTGCCAAAAACAATGGTAGAGGCGCGAAAGCTATCAGTACCGCAAAGCAAGATAAGGGTCAGGCTTCCCGGTTTTGTGAGAAAGGAACTTTCGCCGAAGCTTTCGAAAGAATGCCGTTTTTCGTTTGCTGGGGCAGGGGAAAATATCCCCTGGACTGTCACTTCGGTGGAGAGCTATCATTGGTTTTAAGCAGGCGCTTTTATGAAAAAAGCCCTGTGAAGCATTTATGTAAGAATGTATGCACCATGAATCTTCATCCGAAAGTATTCATGGCTTTTTTATTTTAAAAGAGCCGCAAAAAAATGAATTCTTAGGAAAGAAGGAAACAAAAAATGACTAGAAAGATTATCGCACTCGTACTCGCAATGGTAATGTGCCTCGGCTTTACTGCCTGCGGCGGAAATGAAGAAAATGAAAACGTTCTTCGTGTTGCAATGGAATGTGCCTACGCTCCTTATAACTGGACCCAGGCAGACGATTCCAACGGCGCTGTTCCGATTTCCGGAACCAACGACTATGCCTACGGCTATGACGTAATGATGGCAAAACTTGTTGCAGAATCCATGGGCAAAGAACTTGAGATCGTTAAACTCGACTGGGACTCCCTTGTTCCCGCTGTTTCTTCCGGCGACGTTGATATGGTTATTGCAGGCCAGTCCATCACCTCCGAAAGACTTGAAGTAGTTGATTTCTCCGATCCTTACTTCTATGCTTCCATCGTAACCCTTACCAAAGCAGATTCCGAATATGCAAACGCAGCATCCGTTGCCGATCTTGCCGGTGCAACCTGCACTTCCCAGCTCGGTACTATCTGGTATGACATCTGCCTTCCCCAGATCCCGGATGCAAATATCCTTACCGCACAGGAAACCGCACCCGCAATGCTCGTTGCACTTGAATCCGGCGCTGTTGACCTTGTTGTAACCGATATGCCCACCGCTCTTGCAGCAACCGCTGTTTACGGCGACATGGTTCTTCTTGACTTCACCGGCACCGATGGTGAATTTGAAGTTTCCGAAGAAGAGATCAACCTCGGTATCTCCATCCAGAAGGGCAACACCGAACTTCTCGATGCAGTCAACGCAGTTCTTGCAACCATGACTGTTGAAGATTATGAAGCAATGATGGCAGACGCTATCGCAGTACAGCCTCTCAGCGAATAATCGCAAAAAAACATAAAATTGCCGCCCGGTTCAATACCGGGCGGTTTGTAATGTAAAAGACGATGTTTCCGCCTCCCCTTTAGGAGGCAAAGTATAAACAGAAAAGGAGCATAAACTTGGCAGATTTTATTGAAGGCATCATCAAGGTATGGAACGG
The DNA here is from genome assembly GCA_017436125.1 of Oscillospiraceae bacterium. Classification (GTDB taxonomy): domain Bacteria; phylum Bacillota; class Clostridia; order Oscillospirales; family Ruminococcaceae; genus UMGS1668. The sequence continues at coordinate 33,157 of JAFSDS010000073.1, forward strand.
ATACGGCCCTTCCTTCCTTAACGGTGCGCTTAACACCCTTATCGTTTCTTTCATAGGAACCGTTGCCGGATGCATCATAGGTTTTGGCGTCGGCGTTGTTCAGACTATTCCGGTGGACAAAAAAGACCCCCTCTGGAAAAGGGTTATTCTTACCGCAGTAAACCTTATCCTTAAAGGATATGTTGAACTCTTCCGCGGAACCCCTATGATAGTACAGTCCGTTTTTATCTATTACGGCGCAAGAATGGTTTTTGATTACCAGATCGATGTCTGGCCGGCAGCACTTCTCATTGTTTCCATAAACACCGGCGCATATATGGCAGAAACCGTTCGCGGCGGTATCCTTTCCATTGATCCGGGCCAGACCGAGGGCGCAAAAGCCATTGGCATGAACCATGTTCAGACCATGATGAACGTAATCATTCCCCAGGCTTTCCGCAACATCATCCCCCAGATCGGAAACAACTTTATCATCAACATCAAGGATACTTCCGTTCTTTCCGTAATCAGTTTTGCTGACCTTTTCTTTACCCACAAAAGTGCGGTCGGCGCACTCTATCTCTATTTTGAATCCGCAACCATAACCATGGCTATTTACCTTGTTATGACCGTGACCGCGTCCTTCCTTCTCCGTCTTCTTGAGAAAAAGCTTGACGGCGACGATAACTATGACCTTGCAACCACCGATACTCTTGCATACACCAGCGGTATGCTCAGCTATCACCAGAAAGAAAAAACTTTGGAGGACTTCAAATGAGCGAGAATATCATTGAAATTCAGCATCTTGAAAAGAATTTCGGAAGCCACAAAGTTCTTTCCGATATCGATTTTTCCGTTAAAAAGGGCGACGTAACAACCATCATCGGCGTTTCCGGCTCCGGAAAATCAACTCTTCTTCGCTGCATAAACGTGCTCGAAACTCCCTCCGGCGGAAAGATCCTTTTCCACGGAAACGACATTGATGAAAAAGGCTTTTCCGTAACCGATTACCGCGCAAAGGTCGGCATGGTTTTCCAGAACTTCAACCTTTTTTCAAACATGAGCGTTCTTCAGAACTGTGTTGTCGGTCAGGTAAAGGTTCTTGGAAAAAAGAAAGCCGAAGCGGAAGAAACCGCAAAATACTTCCTTGAAAAAGTCGGCATGCTTCCCTATATCAACGCAAAACCGAAGCAGCTTTCCGGCGGACAGAAACAGCGCGTTGCCATTGCAAGAGCCCTTGCCATGGAACCGGAGGTCCTTCTTTTTGACGAACCCACTTCCGCCCTCGACCCTCAGATGGTCGGCGAGGTTCTTGCGGTCATGCGTCAGCTTGCCGCAGAGGGCCTTACCATGATAGTTGTAACTCATGAAATGGCTTTTGCACGCGATGTTTCAAGCCACGTTGTTTTCATGAAGGACGGCGTTATCTGGGAAGAAGGCACCCCGGAGGATATTTTTGTTAACCCGAAAAAGGATGAAACAAAAGATTTTCTTGCAAGATTTATAAACTGATTTTTAAAAAAGCCGTTTTCCGGAGCAAGGAAAACGGCTTTTTTGTTCTCCAATATATAAAAATAAGGTATATTTTTAAATAATTTGGAAATATTATCAAAAGTGTATTGCAATTCCTACAAAAAAGGTATAATATAAAATCCGGAAAACAATCAGCTTAAAATAAAAGGAGGAAAACGAATTTGGAAAAACGTTTTGTCTATGTAGATAACGCCGCAACCACCCCCATTTCCAAAGAAGTTCTCGATGCGATGATGCCCTGGCTCACCGAAGGCTATGGCAACGCTTCAAGCATATATTCCAAAGGCCGCGAGGCCGGCTGGGCACTTAAAAGAGCTCACGAAGAAGTTGCAGCCGTTATTGGCGCAGAACCCAACGAAGTTTATTTCACTTCCTGCGGTTCCGAATCCGATAACTGGGCGCTTAAAGGCGCAATGCAGACTCTTGCAAAAAGAGGCAAAAAACATATCATCACTTCTGTTTTTGAACACCATGCAATTCTTCATACCTGCAAGGCTCTTGAAAAACAGGGATTCGAAGTTACCTATCTTCCGGTTTATGAAAACGGAATCGTAAAACCCGAGGACGTTGAAGCGGCTATCCGCCCGGATACCGGTCTTGTTTCCATCATGTTTGCAAACAACGAGATAGGTACCATCCAGCCCATTGCAGAGATCGGCAAAATCTGCCGCGAACACAAAGTCTGGTTCCATACCGACGCTGTTCAGGCCATGGGACATGTTAAAATCGACGTAAACGAACTTAACGTTGATATGCTCTCCCTTTCCGGACATAAGATCCACGCACAGAAAGGCATCGGCCTTCTTTATGTAAGAAAAGGCGTCCTGCTTCCGAACCTTATTGACGGAGGCGGTCAGGAAAGAGGAAAACGTGCCGGTACCGAAAACGTTGCGGCCATCATGGGCTTTGCAAAAGCTATGCAGATCGCAAACGAAAACATCGAAGAGCGCGCCGCAAAAACAAGAGTTCTCCGCGATAAACTCATCGACGAGATACTCAAAATCGACCATACCCGCCTTAACGGCGACAGAGAAAAACGCCTTCCGGGCAACGTAAATATCTCCATCGAGGGTATCGAGGGCGAAAGCCTTCTTTTAAGCCTTGATATGCTCGGAATCTGCGCGAGCTCCGGTTCCGCATGCACTTCCGGTTCCCTTGATCCCAGCCATGTTCTTCTTTCTCTCGGCCTTGTTCATGAAACTGCCCACGGTTCTTTAAGAATCAGCCTTGACGACAGCAACACCGAGGAGGACGTTGATTACATCCTTGAAAATCTTCCGGGAATCGTTGAAAGACTTCGCGCCATGAGCCCCCTTTGGGAATCCATGATGAAGGGCGAAAACAAAAAAGTAAAAATGATGCATTGAAAAAGCGCCCCTTGTTAAAGGGGAGAGGGCCGCATCGCTTTGGCGGCGGCGAGGGGATTCATAAAAAGGATTCCTTATAAACGGAAAAAACAACAAAACCCTTGCATAAAATCGGAGGAAAGACAAATGTTATATTCTGAAAAAGTATTCGATCATTTTTCCAATCCCCGCAACGTCGGCGAAATCGAGGATGCAAACGGCATCGGCGAAGTTGGCAACGCAAAATGCGGCGATATTATGAAAATGTATCTTAAAATTGAAAACGGCATTATCGTTGACGTAAAATTTAAAACTTTCGGCTGCGGCGCCGCTATCGCAACCAGCTCTATGGCAACCGAAATGATCAAAGGCAAATCCATCGACGATGCCCTTAAACTTACCAACAAGGCTGTTGTAGAGGCTCTTGACGGCCTTCCGGCAGTAAAGATCCACTGCTCCGTTCTTGCTGAACAGGCAGTAAAATCCGCACTTTCCGATTATTACACCCGCCTCGGCATAGATCCCCTTCCTATAGTCGGACCTATCGGCGAAGTTGAGTGTGCTGAATAATTTTAAAATTCCGAAAGGAGAAAAGACTATGAGAATTTATCATTGCGAAGACTGTGACAAAATCCTTCTTAACCTTGGCGAACAGAACGGAACCCTTGGCAAAACCGAACTTATTCCCGGTTCCGTTGATGCCGCACAGGAAAAACATGTTCCCGTTGTTGTTATCGACGGCGACAAAGTTACTGTAAAAATCGGTGAAGTTACCCACCCCATGCTTCCGGAACACCATATCGAATGGATTGTTCTTGAAACCAAAAACGGCTTCCAGATCAAATATCTCAATGCCGGCGATGCTCCCGAAGCAACCTTTGTTCTTAAAGATGACGAACCCGTTGCGGCTTATGAATACTGCAACCTTCACGGTCTTTGGAAAAAAGAAATCTGATAAGACAAAAATAAAAAGCGTGCTTCTTTTTGAAGCACGCTTTTTTTGTTTTATTGATTTTATTCCGCAACAAGGGGAGAGAAATATTCGTTTTTGTAATCGATATAATGCTCCATAAAATGCTCCGTATCTCCGCGGTGGATGCGGCGGGCAAATTCCTGTTCGGAAAGGGAGTTGTTTTTGAACTGGAGAGCAAGAGAAACACCGATGCTGGAACAATGTTTTGCGATACGCTCGATGTCGATAAGGGTTCCGACAAAGAGGGAACCGGCCTCATAGGAACATTCGCCGGCTTTAAGGCGTTCCATATGACGGCTGCGAACAAGTTCGGTTATCTCGGTAACAACGAAATAAAGGGGTTCGATCTTTGCATCGGCGCGTTTATCTTTTTCGTTGGAGCCTTCTGCGGCGGAATTCATAAGCTGGAGAAGAGCGGTGCTCAAAATTCCGATCTCGTGTTTTCCGGCTTTTGTAAGGCCTTTTCCATTGGAGCTCATGTCCTCGGCGGTATCGCGGATTTTAAGGCAATGTTCGGTGATATGGATGCAGTCGTCTGCGCGGCTGAGCATTTCGGAAACGGTTTTTGTCTGCGCATCGGAAAGGTCGCCGTCGCTGAGCTGAAGGAGATAAAGGCGAAGGCTGTCTTCCATTCGTACAATAGCTGTGTTCTGTTCGTTGATGCGTTCTCCGAGTTTCGGATCGCCGCCGTTAAGTCTTTCAAGAGCGCATTTTACGCAGTCAGCAGTAACATCCATAAGTTTTTTAAGGATGATTTCAGACTGCATAATAGCGGCGGAAGGATTGGAAAGAAGACCGGGAGCAAGAGCGGAAGTATCGGAGTCTATCTCGGTTCCGTCGGAAGGAATGGTCTTCATACAAAGTTTTTCAAGAAGGCCGATGAACGGGAGGAAGAGGACCGTCATGGTGACGTTGAAAATTGTATGGAAGTTTGCAATGCCGGATTTATCAATGGGCATATCCCAGAAATCGCCTATTCCGGCGGCCTGGATCGCAAAAACCGCAACGGTGAAAACAACGGTACCGATTACGTTGAAGTAAAGATGGGCAATAGCCGTTCTTCTTGCGTTTTTGGAAGCACCGATTACGGAAAGAATAGCGGTGATGGTGGTACCGATGTTCTGACCGAGTATAATCGGAATTGCGGAAGACCAGGTAATAGCTCCGGTTACGGAAAGAGCCTGAAGAATACCAACGGATGCGGAAGAACTCTGGATAACCGCGGTAACGCCGGCACCGACAAGGATACCGAGAATGGGGTTGCTGCCGAACTTCATGAAAAGCTCGCCAAGAAGGGGGGATTCGCGAAGAGGGGAAAGGGAGGCTTCCATAAGGTCCATACCGATAAAAAGCATACCAAAGCCGGTAAGGATCTCGCCGATGGAACGGCTTTTTGATTTTTTGGAGAACATCGCAAGAGCCGCACCGATGATAGCGCATACGGGAGCAAAGAAATCCGGTTTAAGGAACTGCATAAGTCCGCTGGTGCCGGAAATTTCGGTAAGGCGGAGAAGATGGGAAGTTACGGTGGTACCGATGTTGGAACCCATGATGATGCCGATGGCCTGGCCAAGTTTAAGAATACCGGAGTTTACGAGGCCGACTGTGATAACAGTTGTTGCAGAAGAACTCTGAACAAGAGCGGTGATGCCAGCGCCGAGGGCAACGCTTTTCCATACGCTGCCGGTAAGTTTTTCAAGAAGTTTTGTAAGCTTGCTGCCGGACATTTTTTCAAGGCTTGCGCTGAGCATATGCATTCCGTAAAGGAAAAGCGCAAGTCCGCCGAGCATGGAAACAATGTCAAAAATAGTTATCAAATGCAATACCTCCCAGTCGGGGTAAATAATATCTATGTCATCGCCGTTGTTTGCGTGGTTGTTCAAAAATGTTTTCAAAAAATTTACAGACAAAATATATTATAAACTATTGCTTAAAAAAATAAAAGAGAAAAGAATAAAATATTTAAATAAAATAGGTTTATATCGCAAAAAATGTGGTAAAATAGAATCATAAATAAAAGATGTTTTCTCCGGAAAACGGCTTGTCTTTCGGGGAATGACAATATTTAAAAAGGAGGTTTTGCCCATGAAAAAAACAAAAATACTTGTGGTTTTCCTTGTTATTTGTCTTGTTCTTTCCGGATGTTTTTCCGGCGGAGATTATCATGCGGATGAAAACGGCGTTATCAGCAGGGAAGAGGGCCTTTCTGCGGATATCGAGATAACTCCCGCTATTCCGGAAAGCAGTTCCGAAAGTTCTTCGGAAGAATCCTCCTCCGAACCGGAAAGTGAGGAAACCTCCTCCGTTGTAAATGATATTGGTTCCATCGAGGAGCTTTCGCCATATTTTGCGGAATTTTCCAACCTTGGCAGCGAACAGGTTCCCTGGGGACCGGGAACAAATTTTGATTCCACCGGAAAGCCCATCGCCTGTGTTCAGCTCAACGAGCAGTATGCAAAATGGGATGCGGATTTTTATCGTGCCGGAGATGAGCATAAAGGAAAGGTATATCTAACCTTCGATGAGGGCTATGAAAACGGATATACCCCCGCAATTCTTGATACTTTAAAAGAAAAAGGAGTTTCAGCCGTTTTCTTCGTCACTCTTTCCTATGCGAAAAACGAACCGGAACTTATCCAAAGAATGATAGACGAGGGTCATGTTGTCGGAAATCACAGCGCACGCCATCCGAATATGACTCAGATTTCCATGGACGAGGCATACGCGGAGGTTGCGGACCTTCATAACTATATTTCCGAAAATTTCGGCTATGATATGTATCTTTTCCGTCCGCCGGAAGGCGCTTTTTCTGAAAGGACCCTTGCCCTTTTGCAAAAAATGAATTACCGCACTGTCTGCTGGAGTTTTGCATATAACGACTGGAACCCGGATAATCAGATGGAGCACCAAAAGGCCTTTGGAAAAGTTACCGGAAGCCTTCATGACGGAGAAGTGTTCCTTCTTCATGCGGTTTCTTCAACCAATACGGCCATCCTCGGGGACGTTATCGACCACGTCCGTGCAGAGGGATATACCTTCGAAAAATATCTTCCGTAAAGATAAAAAGGCACTTCGCAAAGAAGTGCCTTTTTAATAATGTATAAATTATAGCTGGAAACCGGGGATGAAATATGATAAAATATAACCCGTAACTTCATTTACGGGAGGAATTCCATGAACCAGAAAGAACTTAACGAGATACGCCGCCGCCTTGCCCTTGATAAAAACTGCATCAGCAAGGTCTATGGCTGTTTTGTAAATAAAACAAAGGAAATTATCGCATATATTGAGGAACCTTTTGCGGTTATGCCGCAGTCCGAGGGCGAACGCTATATGGCCCTTTTAAAAAAAGCCCTTTCCGGTTCCCTTGGAAAAAACCTTGTGGATATCGAGTTTTCTACCCGGCAGGTTATGGAAGGGCCGGAGCATAAGCTTCTTATGGATATCCGCGCCGATATTTCAAATGCCGAATTGCGCGAGGAACTTTATCAGAAGATAATCCCGGCGGTTAACCTTGATTCCAACTACATAATCCTTCTTGCTTCGGATCATTATGACGTTCCTTTTAAAGGCACCGACGACCTCTCTATGGAGGACGCATCCGAAACGGTTTTTAATTACATAATCTGCTCCGTATGTCCGGTAAACGAAAGCAAAACGGAGCTTGGCTACGTTATGGATCAGGGTTCCTTCCATAACTGCACCTTCCCCCAGACTGTTGCCGCACCGGAAATGGGATTTTTATTTCCCTGTTTTGATGACAGGGCAACCAATATCTATAACGCCCTTTTCTATACAAAGGATACGGAAATGATGCAGCAGGAATTTATTGATTCTGTTTTCAAGACGGAAGTTCCTATGTCCGCCGGAGAACAGAAAATGACTTTTCAGGAGGTGCTTACCGAAACTCTTGAAGAGGACTGTTCCTTCGATATAATCCAGGCGGTGCATGAGCAGATCTGCGAGCGCATTGTTGAACATAAGGAGAGCAAGAATCCCCAGCCCCTCGATTTGAGCAGCAGGGAAGTGGGCGATATCCTTGAATCCAGCGGCGTTGCAAAAGAAAAGGTGGAAACTTTTAAAGAAAAGGTCAAAAAACAGTTCGGCGAGGATAAACCTTTAAAACCCCAGAACATCATCGAAAGCAAAAAGTTCGAGGTTGTAACTCCCCAGGTAAAAATTTCCGTTGCGCCGGAATTTTCCTATCTTGTTGAAACAAAAACCATTAACGGAAGAAAATACCTTATGATACCCGCGGATGAGGGCGTTGAGGTAAACGGCGTTTCCGTTAAAATATCGGAATAAAACAAAAAGGCACAGAATCGAATTCGCTTCGTTTCTGTGCCTTTCGTCTGTTATACGCCTTTGGATTTTCGGATTTTCTTGTTACGGGGTTTATCCCGTTCCAGTCTTTGCGCTTAATGGCGTTGAGCTCCTTTTGTTTTTTCTTTGAAAGTTTTTCAAAAGGGATAAATTTTTCCATAAGATATTCTCCTTTCGCTGAGGTCCCTTTGGATAAAGGAACGCAATTTTGCATATAAAACAAAAAAGGTCGTTAACAAATGTTAACGACCTTTTGGTGCGGTAAATGGGACTTTCGTCGCGCCAAACTTCGCTTATCGGTGTTTTATTAAAATAAAAAACCGAAGCCGCTTCGTTGCCGCTCCTCTCCCCAAAAAATCTTTTGGATTTTTTGGGGACCCCGTTTTGATGGGTCGCAACTCTACATTATACAAAAAATAAAGGGGAACAACAAATGTTGCTCCCCTTTATTGGTGCGGTAAATGGGACTTGAACCCATACGTCAAAGACACACGCCCCTCAAACGTGCCTGTCTGCCTATTCCAGCACTACCGCATTTCTCAAATGCAAGAGTTATTATATCAGCTATAAAACAAAAAGTCAAGAACTTTTTTAAAAAATTTTTGATTATTTATTTTTCCATTTGGGAACACTTTTAAAAAAGAAAAAGAAGGTGAAAGAAACGCAAAAACGGATGACGGCTTTTCTTTTTGTTCTTGTCTTTCTTATGGGAGCTGTTCTTATAAAAGTTGCATATATCGGAAGAGAAGGAACGCTGGCCGAGGCGGCGGCTATGCAAAGCCGCCGCACCCTTGAACTTGCAGAAAGCAGGGCGGGGATTTTTGACCGGAATCTTGTTCCCTTTGTTAATAAAAGTTTTGAGCGAAGGGTTCTGGTTTTTCCGGATATCCTCGATGTTCCGTCAGTGCTGCCTTTTACCGACAGAGAAAATCTTGCGGATGCCTTCGGAAAATTTGAACCTACCGTTTTTGATTTTGGCGGAAAAATAGTTGAGGGTGAGGGAATATATAATTTTTCCTTTGCAAAAAGATATTCCGAAGATCCCCTTGCGGTGCATATAGTGGGATATATGAATGGGGGAGCGGGCGTTTACGGAATAGAGCAGAGCTATAATGATTTTCTTGAAGAAAATTCCGAAAAGGTTTCTGTGACCTATTATGCCGACGGGACCGGAAGGCTTCTTGAGGGGGAAGAGATAATCCTTGATGAAGAGGAAAATCATGAAAACTGCGGGGTGGTATTGACTCTTGATTCAAAAATCCAGCGCGCCGCGGAAAAAGCGCTTTTAAAAGGAACGGAAAAGGGAGCCGCCGTAGTGATGGATGTCAATAGCGGCGAGATACTTGCATCCGCTTCCGTTCCGGATTTTGACCCGGGAAACATCGGCGCATATCTTGATGCAAAGGATTCACCTTTTATAAACCGGGCTTTTTCCGCATACACCGTCGGTTCGACATGGAAGATAATCGTTGCGGCGGCGGCTATTGAAAGCGGAATTTCTCCGGAAAAGACCTTTGAATGCACCGGGAGCATAACTGTTGACGAAAGGGTGTATAAATGCCATTGGGAGGCCGGCCACGGAGAAATAGATATGGAAAAGGCGCTTGAAATATCCTGTAACCCATATTTTATTGCCCTTGCGCAGGAAATCGGCGGCGGGCGGATTCTTGAAACAGCAAAGAACCTTGGATTCGGAACGCCGGTTTCATTTGGCGACGGATTTTCTTCCGCGGCGGGAAAACTTCCCTCGGAAGATGAACTTTCTGCAAAAACAGTTCTTTCAAGTTTTGCCTTCGGCCAGGGAAGCCTTATGGCGACCCCGCTCCAAATGGCTGTTCTTGCTTCTTCTGTGGCAAACGGAGGAAAAGCCGTTACGCCAAAGCTTGTTCTTGGAACTTATGACAAAAACGGCGTTTTTGAAAAAGCGCCGGATTATGTTTTAAACCCGGTTATGAGCGAATCCACCGCGGAAAAAATAAAGGAGATGATGATAAACGTTGTTGAAAACGGAAGCGGAAAAAACGCAAAACCGAAAAACGGCTCCGCCGGAGGAAAAACCGCCTCGGCCCAGACGGGTCAGTATGACAGCGACGGAAACGAAATTATACACGCCTGGTTTGTTGGATTTTATCCGGCAGAGGAGCCGAAATATGCCGTTGCGGTTTTTGCGGAAGGGATGAATTCCGGCGGAGATAATGCCGCGCCGATTTTTAAAGAGATATGCGATAAAATTGATTTATTAAATTATGATTAAATATATAAAGGCACTTGCCGAAAAGGAAAATATGTGTTATTATAATTTGTACGAAATGATTTTTGAAAGAAGGCGCGGCGGATGAAACTCGTTGAAGCTATTGAAACCATGAGAACAATCGTTGATGCCTATGATAAATTTGAAGCAAGAAAGCTTAATATAAAAAACAAAACAAAAAGACTTCTGAAAGGTGGTAAATCTATGAAATTCGGTACTATTATCGGAATCGTTATTGGTGTTATCGCACTTATCGCTGCCGGCGCCGCTGCTGCATATTTCCTTATCAAGAGAAATAACTGCTGCTGTGATGACTGCTGCTGTGATTGCTGCGAGGATGATCTTTTTGATGAATTCCCGGAAGAGGAATGCTGCTGCGAATGTGAAGCCGCCGCAGAAGAAGCTCCTGTTGAGGAAATCGCTGAATAATCGAAGCAAAAAAACACAAACAAAGGCGCGGATATGCGCTTTGTCATGCGGTATATGGGTCCTGTGCGACAAAAAACCGTGAACCATGTCAGGCGGGGAACCGAGCAGCATTAAGCGGTCTTTTTGGGTGCCGCAGACAAATCTGTATGCCGTATGACAAAGCACATATCCGCTTTTTTATTGTTTTATTTTGAAGGGAGGAAAATTTATGTATCAGGCGCTTTACAGAAAATACCGCCCGCGGTTTTTCCGCGACGTTGCGGGTCAGGAACATATAACCTCCGTTCTTTCAAAAGAGGTTGCGGAAGGCACCTTCGGCCACGCATATCTCTTTACCGGAAGCCGCGGTATCGGCAAGACCACCTGCGCAAAGATCCTTGCAAAGGCGGTAAACTGCCCCAACGAAAAAGACGGTGAACCCTGCGGAGAATGCGAAGTCTGCCGTGGGATCGATGACGGTTCCCTTCTTGACGTTACAGAAATGGACGCCGCTTCCAACAGAAATATCGACGACATCCGCGATCTTCGCTCCGAGGCGAATTTTACCCCAGCCGTTGCAAAATACCGCGTTTATATCATAGACGAAGCCCACATGCTTACCAAAGAGGCGGCAAATGCCCTTCTTAAAATCATGGAGGAGCCTCCGGAACATGTTATTTTTATTCTTGCGACAACGGAGGTCCACCGCCTTCCGGCAACTATACTTTCCCGCTGCATGCGTTTTGATTACCGCAGAATGCCCCCGGAAGTTATTGCGGAAAGGGTAAAGTTCGTCTGCAAAATGGAACATATCGACATCGAGGACGACGGCGCCATGCTTATCGGAAAGCTTGCGGATGGCGGCATGAGGGATGCTCTTTCGCTGCTTGATATCTGCCGCAGTTCCGACGAAGTTATTACGGCGGATACCGTAAGCCGCTGCGCCGGTCTTGCCGGAAGGGAATATCTTTTTGAGCTGACGGATAAAATTGCCGAAAAGGATGTTTCCGCGGTGCTCGGTGCGGTGGATAAACTTTATGAAGGCTCCGCAGACGTTTCGCGCATCTGTGACGAGCTTATAAACCACTTCAGAAACCTTATGATAGTTTCCTGCGCAAAGGATGCTTCCGCTATTCTTAAAGTTCTTCCGGGAGAGATGCTCCGTATTGAAAAACAGGCAAAGGTTTTTTCACAGCAGGATATTTTCTATGCGGTTTCTGTTTTGCAGGATACCCTTGTAAAAATGTCCAAAAGTGCGTCAAAACGCCTTGAGTTTGAGCTTGCTCTTGTTAAGCTTTGTTCTCCGGCGCTTTCGAGCAGCACCGAAGCTCTTCTTGCAAGAATAGAAAAACTTGAAAGTGAGATAGCCGTGCTCAAAGCCAGAGGTGTTGCTCCGGCAGAGCCGAAAAATGTTGAGCCGAAGGTCAAAAACATGGACGAAGTTCCTGCTCCGGTTTATGAAACCGCCCCGGCGGAAAGCGCTTTGGAAGAAATGCCTAAGGAACCTTCCGGCGAGGGTGAATTTGAGCACTGGGACGACATTATGGATATAATCAGAAAGAAAAACGGAATGCTCTTCTCGCTGCTCAGCGGATCAAAGGCATATCTTTCCGGAAAAAGGGTGCTCATCGATGCTCCCAATGGCTTTTTTATTGATTATATGCAGAAAAACGATGACGCAAAAGAGGTCATCAAAAACGCAATAACCGAAGCCTGCGGAACCCGCTACGGCATAGGTCCTTATAAAAAAACTGAAAAAAAGCCCGAGGATGATCCTCTTGCGGCCCTTGCAAAAAGAGCGGCGGAAATGGGCATCGGCGAGCTTTAAATAGACAAAATAATCCAAAACGGAGGAATATAATATGAAAGCAAGACTTCCCCAGGGATACGGCGGCGGCCCTTCCAACATGCAGGGTATGATCCGTCAGGCACAGAAAATGCAGGAGCAGATGGCTTCTCTTCAGGAAGAGCTTGACGCAAAAGAATACGACTTCACCGTCGGCGGCGGCATGCTCACTATCCACATGAACGGCAAAAAAGAGATGCTCGGCATCGAGATCAAACCGGAAGTTGTTGATCCGGACGATATCGAAATGCTCCAGGATCTTATCGTTGCAGGTGTTAACGAGGCTGTTTCCACCATCGAAAAAACCAACACCGACGCAATGAACGCAATTACCGGAAGCCTTAACATCCCCGGAATGTTCTGATTTTTTAGAGGTTCAGTATGAATTACCGCGTACTTCCGCTTACAAAGCTGACCGAGCATTTTGCCCGTCTTCCGGGAATCGGCAAAAAAAGCGCCCAGCGCCTTGCCTTTCACATTCTTCGCATGCCGGAGGAGGAGGCAAGGGAATTTGCCGCCAGCATTCTTGAAGCAAGGGAAAAAATCGGTTACTGCGAGGTTTGCAAAAACATAACCGATGCGCCGCGCTGCGCTATCTGCTGTGATGAAACCAGGGACAGAACGACCATCTGTGTTGTTGAGGACCCCAGGGACGTTATCGCCATTGAGCGCACAAAGGAATATAACGGTCTTTACCACGTTCTTGGCGGACTTATTTCTCCCATGGACGGAGTCGGTCCGGAAAGTCTTTTTATAAAAGAGCTTCTTTTAAGGCTTGAGGACGGTACCGTTAAAGAGGTCATCATGGCAACAAACCCCACCGTTGAGGGCGAAGCCACCGCGATGTATATTTCGCGCCTGCTAAAGCCCCTTGGGGTTATAGTTTCGCGCCTTGCATACGGAATTCCCGTTGGCGGAAACCTTGAATATGCAGACGAAGTTACCCTTTACAGGGCAATTGAAGGACGCAGCGTGATGTGATAAAATATTTTGAGCACCGGTGCTCAAAACCTGTGCTCAAATAAAAACGAAAGGAGGCGAACGAAAAAGTGGATAAAAAAGATGCCAAAAAAACTATTGCCAACAACAAAAAAGCTTTTCACGACTATTTTGTTGATGACAAATATGAAGCCGGAATCGAGCTTTTCGGAACGGAAGTAAAAAGCATCCGCGCCGGTCAGGTAAACCTTAAAGACAGCTGGTGCGATATAAAAAACGGCGAGATTTTCGTAAATGGGATGCATATAAGTCCCTATGAAAAAGGTAATATCTTCAACCGTGATCCTCTTCGTGTTCGCCGCCTTCTTATGCATAAGCGCGAGATCATGAAGCTCAATGCTCTCATCCAGCAGCAGGGCGTTACCCTTGTTCCTCTGGAACTTTATTTCAGCGGTTCAAGAGTTAAGGTTTCTGTTGGCCTTTGCCGAGGCAAAAAACTTTATGATAAGCGTGACGACGCCGCAAAACGCGATATGCAGCGCGATATTGAGCGGCATATGAAAGAACAGAGAAGATAAGCTTTTTCCTTCCGGAAAAACTTGCCTTATATATGGGGGCGTAAAGGTTTCGACGGGGGTCTTGAAGCATGAATAGCGGGTAGATGCGCCCGGCCATCTATAAAACGGGTAAAAACAATAAACGCTAAATCTAACAGATTTGCTTTTGCTGCTTAATTAAGCAGCCGTTCTGCCGATGAGTACCGCGGCTTCGGACAGGGCGTCGACTAGCGGTGAACGACCGGCGGGAGCTTTTTCCGTACCGCCGTTGTATCAGGAAAATACCGAAAAGGGCAGTTTGAATGCTGTCCGCCTTTTTCGGGAAGCTTAAACAACATTCTGCACCCGGAGAAGTTTGTGTGGACGGGCTTTCGGACAGGGGTTCGACTCCCCTCGCCTCCACCACCAAAGCCACGCAAAAAGTGGTGAATAAAAGCGGATAGTTAAGCATTGGCTTAACTATCCGCTTTTTTGTTACCTTGTTTCACTGTTCTTAATACAAACAGTGTAAAAATTATTTCATAACTTCTTCGCTGTATTCGTCATTTATATCTTTGAAAACGGAAACAAGGGGTTCAACATGTTTTCCTTTGATGTGACGGTCAACATAGTTCTGGGTGATCTTATAAACTATCGGGCTTAAAGTTATAACACCGATAAGGTTGGGGATCATCATAAGGCCGTTGAAGGTGTCGGAAATATCCCATGCAAGGGAGGAATGAAGCATGGGTCCGACGAAAATTGCAGAAACGAAGATGATTTTATAAATAATGGTGGATTTTGTTCCGAAAAGATATTCCCATGCCTTGGTGCCGTAAACGCTCCAGCCAAGAACGGTGGAAAAGGCAAAAAGCATGATTGCAATTGCGATGAAATAACGTCCGAAGCTACCGAAAAGAGTTTCAAAGGATGCGCCAACAAGGGCGGAAGCTTCCATGCCGCTTACGAGAGTCTGGCCGGTTGCAAGGTCAACAACGCCGGAAGAAAGAAGTGCAAATGCAGTAAGGGTGCAAACAATGAGAGTATCCACAAATACCTCAAAAATACCCCACATACCCTGTTTTACGGGTTCCTTAACGTTGGAACAGGAATGGACCATAACGGAGGAACCAAGACCCGCTTCGTTTGAGAAAACGCCGCGCTTGCAGCCCCAGGTTACAACTTCTTTCATAACAATACCGGCAAAGCCGCCGGCAACAGCATCTATACCGAAAGCGTTTTGGAAAATGGAAGCAAAAACCGCGCCGACCATATCAATGTTGACAATAAAAATTGAGATGGTTCCGATGAGATAAAGAAGAACCATTCCGGGAACAAGTTTTTCTGTAACGGCAGCAATTCTTTTAAGTCCGCCCAAAATAACAAGTCCGGCAATAAGAACAAAGACAATGCCGGTTGCCCAGTTGGGAATATTGAAAGCGGAATTGAGGTTGACAGCAATGGAGTTCATCTGGCTGAGGTTGCCGATACCAATGGAGGCCATAAGGCAGAAAATGCAGAAAAGAACGGCAAGAATAGAGCCGATCCATTTAAAGCCTTTTTTTGCGCCAAGGCCGTCTTTAAGATAATACATTGCGCCGCCGCACCATTCGCCGCGCTCGTTTTTGCGGCGATAGAAGATACCGAGAATGTTTTCGGAAAAGTTTGTCATCATACCGAGTATTGCCGCTACCCACATCCAGAAAATCGCACCGGGACCGCCGAAAACAATTGCCGTTGCGGTACCGGAGATGTTACCGGTACCAACTGTAGCCGCAAGGGCTGTGCAAAGGGACTGGAACTGGGAAATATTGCGTTTATCGGATTTATCGGTTACGGATTTATCTGTAAAGATGGAACCGACAGTTTCTTTTACCCAATGTCCGAAATGTGTGAATTGAAAAGCTTTTGTGATAACGGTGCAGAGAAGACCGGCTCCCAAAAGAAGAACAATACCTATGGTTACCCAGACGAAATTGTAGATAACACCGTTGACTTCAGCTACTTTTGCAAGAAATTCTTCCATGTTTTTTCTCCTTTTTAAAACAAAAACAGCGAAAAATCCAAAAGACGGAAGTTTCGCTGCAAAACACAAATCGACAATAATGCACAGTCCTGCTGCGCAAAATAATCGAAAAAACTGTCCTTTTGCCTGAGAGATTCACCCCGAAAAATCGGGTGCTTGCACCTTCGGCATCCGCGTATAGCGAACTTCTCCAGTCTTTCATCCATTTACAGTCCCTATCTTTTTCAAGACACCTGAGAGTGTTGCTCCTTCGGTAAGCAAAAAGCTTTTTCCTGCAAACTTCATCTGACGCTGTTCAATTTAATGATGAGTATAGCTCATATTGTTTCAAAATGCAATAGTTTTTTGAGAAAAAATTTAGCGATTTAAAGCAACTTGAATTTTGCATTTGATTTTTATCATATTCAATAAAAACCACGGTATTATTTTATATTCAAACAAAGAAAAAACAGGTGTTTTTATTCTTTTTTAAAATAAAAATATGTGCAAAATGCAACAAATTATTTATAGACCTTTGAACGAAAAAATTTTTGTGCTATATTAAATATGTAAAGATATGTTATCTATATTTTACATAAACTTCTTTTGGAAACGGAGGAAAGAAGAATGAAAAACAGTTTCAAAAAAACAGTTTCACTTTTACTGGCGGTGCTTATGGTAATGACCATGCTCCCGGTAACGGCAATAGCGGAGGAGATAGAAAACCTCGGCTGTACCCATCACCCGTTCCATAATGACGAATGCGGATATATCGAAGCAGCAGAAGAAGTTCCCTGCGGACATATCTGCAGTGAGGAATGCGGTGAGGAATGTACCCATGAACATGACGAAGTATGCGGATATGCTCCGGCGGTTTTGGGTGAGGAATGCAGCTTTCACTGCGAAATCTGCGAAGCGGATGTGGTTTATTCCGATGAGATATTCCATTTCAGCGGAAATTCCTTCATCCCTGAAACCGCAGAAACAAGCGAGATAATCCTTTCCCGCGAAAACAGCGGAAAAGAAGCATCGGCCCTTGTTGTTATCTATGATTACAGCGCAAATTACGAAAAAGACTATACTGTTTTAGTAAACGGAACAGAAGTTGAAAAAATCGAAGGAAGCAGAAGCTTTTTTGATGTTTTTGCCGAGGAAGGCGAAAACATGAACGGCGCCGAAATAGACGCTGTTGCCGCCGTCGGAAAAATCTATGAGGAAGAAACTTCCGAAGATATGAAAGCTTCCGATATGTTCGCAGAACTTGATTCCTTCGGTGTTCGCGCTGTTGAGATCCCGGTAGCTTTTGAAAAAGGCGAGGACAGCATCGTTCTTACCGTTAAAGTTATCAATGACGAAGAAAGCGAATATGACGAAAGCTTTATGCTCGCTGTTTTTGATGAAAAAGGCGAAGCGGTAGAAACCGCCCAGGCTCTTATAAGCATTGAAGACAACGAGGAAGAGCCGGAAGTTTCCATAACTTTTGATTGTGAAAAAGAGCTTGGACTTAACGAAGAGGGAAAAGCAGAACTTAAATTTAAGCGCGAAGGAAATCTTGCAGCAAACAGCCTTGCGGTTCTTTTCCTTGACGGAAATCCTCTCGGATATGTTGACTTTGCTCCCTATCAGACGGAGCAGATTGTTGATGCGGTTTATACCGGTGTCTATATGCTCGGCGACGAAAACGGAAATATCACCGATATGACAGAGATAGTTGTTTATGACCCCATGGCTTCCGGCTATTCCGTTCCGGAAGGTGCGGACCCGGAACTCGATGCTGTTCCCGAAGTTTATGCAACCATTCCGGATATGATAAAAGCAACTTCAAGCTGGTTCCCGGAATGGGCCAAAACCACCGGATACAGAGAAACCGAAACCCAGAAAATTTTTATGGGAACCGTTGGCTCGAGCTATTGGAGAAATTACAGCAACAACAGTAAAGGAAGCACCTCCTATTTTCCGGACGGACTTAACGAAGTGCATGTAAACACCAGCGGCGACTTTTCTCATGTAAGCAGCGGTACAAATAAGGTAACAACCGAATATACATATAACCTTACAGGTATTGCAAGCATTGAAGTTGTGGGAAATCTTTCCGGCGTTGATAAAAACGCAAAAATCGGCCTTGAGGTCGATAACTGCACAGGCTGGCATAATACTGTAACTTCCGGCGGAACATATACCATGACCGCAACCGCTCCCGAAAAACATCAGGGAAACTCTTCCATATATGTTTATAACCGCGACCCCCAGAGCAGCGGCGGCGGAACAAACTTCCATATCACAAACGGCTTTGTTCTCAATAAACGCCAGTATTATATCGAAATGAGGGACGATCTTTCTCCTTCTCTTTCCTATTACGGAGATATTTCCACCCACCCCTTTATTGACGGAAATAACGACCTTATAAAAGTTTATTTCGGCGATAACCAGGAAAGCTATAATAAAGTCAATATCATCTATAATGCGGATACCGGTTATCCCGCAAGACTTAAAGCTAATAAACT
This sequence comes from Oscillospiraceae bacterium, assembly GCA_017436125.1. GTDB lineage: Bacteria > Bacillota > Clostridia > Oscillospirales > Ruminococcaceae > UMGS1668. The sequence goes on from JAFSDS010000073.1 coordinate 51,800, forward strand.
TTATAACAACAGCACAAAAAAGACTTCCGCAGAAATCAGTCTTAACGGAAGCAGCAGTTTTTATTTCACCAAAAATTTCCTCAAAAGCTATGAAAACAGTTATTGCTGGTCCGGCGATGCAGACGGCAACGGAACCGGAGATTCCGTTTTCTCCGTAATTCCGGTATATGAAAAAATCGGAGTTAACTATGAGATAAAATCCGCAAAAGGCGGAGATATCGTTCTTCAGAATCCGGACGGAAAACTCTATATGGGCGATAAGGCTGTATTTAAAAATGCGGATTCCAGTGAACTCAAACTTGTTGCGGTGGAATGGAAAGCATATAATGACCTTTCCTCCGGCATTGCCACAAGCGGAACCCAGGATGCGGATGAGGACGGACTTGTTCGCTTTAAGCTTTGCAACCTCTACACCTATTATGAATTCAAAGGCATTTACAGCGCGGACGCAACAAGCCTCAGCGTATATTATCAGGAAGAGAACCCTAAGGGCAAGCTCGGAATGGAAGGAATCGTTGTTCCCGCTGAAAAATACGCAAAAAACAATTACGTTACCCTTACCGCAAAACCCGATGAAAACTATATCACAAAATGGATAGTTGATACCGACGTTTATTACGGCGACGTTCTCTATTATATGCTCACCGGAAATCCGGACGAAAACAAGATTTACGTAAGCTTTGTTCCGAAGGGTTCCGAGGGGATCAAAACCCTTAAAATAAGCGGCTTTGCAAATACAAAGAGCGTTGACCTTAGAACAAAATACAGCGATCCCATTACTCTTGTGGATGCGGAAATTACCGTTACCGCGGGAAAGACCTATAACGTAAAGACCGACGATAAAGGAAAATTCGTCATCAACGATTTTGAAGGTGTTCCCGGAGCAAAATACACCGCTCTTATCAACTACGGAGGCGGATTCAATTATCAGACCTTTAAGTTTGATGAAAGCGGCGCCTGCACCCTTTCTGTTCCCCAGTTTGCTGTGGGCGACAGCTTCCCGGCAGAGGTTACCGCATCCCTTAACGGAGGAAGCGGCTTTACAAACGCAATTCCCCTTGAAGCGGGCGGAAATGTCAATATCCGCGTTGCCGTTCAGGGAAATTCCGCCAGCAAGCCCGTTAAGGTAACCCTTCACTTCTACGATACCGTTAATAATATGGGAAGTCTTTACGAGAAGGAAATCACCGAACAGACGGAAGCCATCGGCGATGTTTCCTATTGGGATATCAGCATCCCCGCGGAGGATATTCCTTTTAATACCCAGCTTTATGTATCCGTTGATTCCGAAAAGACAATTATCCTTAAAGACGAAAACGGAAACTTTGTCGGATCCGAAACATATACCGCAACTTCCGCTCCGGCAAACGGCGGATATCTTTTCAGCCCAGACTATGAGGATTCCAGCATACCCGTTTATTATGATGTTCCAAGCACTCCGGAACCCACCGATGCAGCAGACGTTTTTGCAGAGGACCTTGAGATTCCGCTTTTGGGAAGAGCGGATTTTACCCTTTCAAGCAACAGCGGCGGTTTCTTTGTAACGAGAACCGACCCGGAAACCGGATATATCTACCTTATGTGCGGATATTCTTTTGAAGGTCTTTACGCAAAAGGCAACATAGTCGATAAATACAGTGACGCAAAAAAATCCGGCGAGGAAGCAAAGAAACATTCCATCGGTAAAAAGAAGAGCGGAAGCTCCGAACCCGCAGTTCAGACCATGACGGGAGAGAACAATAACGAAACCGCTCCCAACGGTTCCAAAAAGCAGTCCAACTGGACATTCTCTCCGGCATTTATGTTCAAAATTGCCGCAAAACCCGGAACCCAGGACCCCAACACTTATTACATTGCAGGTTATGAAGCTGTTGTTGGTTTTGACGCATGGTTCTTTAAAAACTTCCCGTTCAACGTTTACGGTGTTCCGATGTATGTAAGCGTTTCCTTCGGAATGGAAGCTGTTCTTCAGATGGCAATGAATTTTAAGGACGATGCCATTACCCTTGAGGACGCAAACTTTATGAATGTCACTAACGCCATGGGCGATTATCTCCATGACGAAGAATCCGCCGTTGCAGCGATAGAAGGCATTATCGGTGCTCCGAGTCTTTCTGTCGGTGTTAAAGGCGGCGTTGGCGTAAACAACTTCCTCAGCGCATTTATCGCCGCGGATGTAAGGATCCCGATTCTCTTCCAGCTTGAACCGACTTTCCAGGTTGCGGGACAGATAGGATTTGATATTTCCGCCGGCGCGGACCTTGTAATATTCACCGGTAAGTTTACCGCAAAAGTTCTCGATATCTATTACGGCGATAACGAGGACGACGATGACGACAAAAACGGAATCGCAAACGACGAGGGTGACTCCGACCTTGTGGGCTCTCTCAAATCCATTCAGGGAAGGGTAAATTCCGTTGCGCTCAACAGACTTTCCGGCGAAGCAGAAACGGTTTATGTTGACCGCGAGGAATTTGACTTTGAGGAAGAACTCAACAAAATGACTTTCTCCCTTATGAGCAGAACCGGCGGTGCGACCCTTCGCGGAATTTCTTCTCCGGAAACAATTTCCAAAGACACGTTCAAAAACACCGGAATCCATCTTTGGGAATTTGAAAACGGAAAACTTGCCGCGGCATATCTCCGTGACAACGGCGAAGAGGGCCTTAACTATCTCAGCGCAGTTTATGCAGTAAGCGAGGATAACGGAAAAACCTGGAGCGAGGAAAAATACTTCAGCGACAACACCGGCGAAAACGTAAGCTCTCTTCAGTATGATATAAACATTTTTGAACTTCAGGACAGAATGCTTATCACCTGGTCCGAAGCGGACTTTGATAAGCTTATAACCGAAATGGATCTTGAAGTTGATAACCTTTCTGCCGCCCATGTTGCAAGACTTATGGGTGCCATGAACCTAAAAGGCGTTTTCGTTGATAAATATGACGGACATATCATCAGCGAACCTTTCACCATTGCTGAAAATTCCACCGTTGCCTGCGGCGTTCTCGATGCTGTTCAGAACGGAGAAAACGTTTACGTTTATTACCAGAGAAACGCGGTTCCCGACAGAACGGATATGGCTCTTGAGGAACTTCTTTCTCTCGACCGCACCGTTGCCCTTGCAAGAGCAAATGTGAACAGCAGCGAAAGCTGGACATCCACTCCGGTCCGCGTTGAAAACGAGGACGGACAGCAGTACCGCATTGTAAACGTTGAGCCTTTCTCCTATAAAGGAATCGTGGGCGAAGTTATTGCGATTGACCGCGACGGAAAATTTGCGGTACCCAAAGCGGAAGGAAACTGGGAAAACAGCGACGACGACAGAATGCTCTTCCTTCGCACCTATGTTTTTAATGAGGAAACCGGCGCACCCGAAACCGCCGCACTTATCAACATGACCGATGCGGCAACCTGTTCCCAGAACCCCCAGATCGTAACCAACGGCGAAGATATATACCTCTTCTTCAACCAGGACGGAAACATTGTTTATCTTAAAAACTTCGTGGCGGATGAAACCTCTGACGAAGAAACAAAAGAATACAGCGCCTTTGCGGTGGAAAATGCCGACGGCAGCTATACCGTTAAAAAGCCTCTTGAAAACTATGCGAAAAACATTGCAAGCCACGGAAGCATCTATTACGGAACAAAATTCACCGTAACAATGAATGAAAAAGGCGATATCTTCATCTGCTGGATCGCGGATGAAGAGAGAGAAGGCGTTGTTCTTGCAACCGAGGAGATTTACGGCATAATGCTCCGCAGCGTTACCAACGGAAAAGCCTTTGAACTTATGGGCATAGAAGAAGTTCTTACCGCCGAAGAAGCCGCAGAAGAACAGCTTTGGGCGGTTGGCAGACCGGTTGCCATTACCGATGAAAACGGCCTTTTCGGCGCGCTTGACAGCATTTGCACAGATGCGGAAAAAGGCGAAGTCCTTCTTGGATATACAAAACTCAACAGCAGTATAAAAACAAGCGTAACCGCTGCGGACGTTAAGGTAGTAAACGGAAACCCCGAACCGGAACTTGTTGTTGACAGCATTGAATATGACGAATATCCAAAGCCGGGAACGGAAGCCGAAATCATTGTTACCGTTAAAAACGAAGGTTTTGAACCTGTTCACGGAGTTGTTATCAGCGCAAACGGAAATACCATAAGCGGCGAAACAGAAAGCCAAAAGACCCTTTGGCCCGGAACCGGCGAAAACTTTACCGTAAAAGTAAGGATCCCCGAAAACTTCAGCAAAACGGAAAATGTTGATATCACCGTTTCCGGAAAAGGCGAGCAGTCTGTTTACAGCGCAGAAACCTCTGCGGAGATCATCTATGGAGCATATTTTGCAATAAGCGAAGTAAGCCAGAGAAGCATCCCCGGAACAAAAGATCTTGCCCTTGCGGTAAGTGTTGCAAACATGGGCAATGCCGCCGGAAAACCGGAAGTTTCCGTAAAGAACAGCATCTTCGGTATTGGCGATGACATAAAAGAATATTCCTTCAGCGGTGAAGCAGAGGTTGCTCCCGGCGAAGCGGCAGTTGTTGAAGGACTTATTGAAGATACCTATATCAACGAGGAACAGACTTCCCAGATAAGCGTTCGCACCGGAGAAAAATCCGATCAGTTTATACAGAAGTTTATGCCGAAGCCGGCGGAACTTCTTGCTGAGGAAAAAACGGATGACGAAAAGCCCGATTCCGTTCATGAGCATGACTGGAGCGAATGGGAAACCGTAAACGGAATCCGTTCCAGAAGCTGCGCTTCCTGCGGAATGGTAGTAAGGGAATATGTCATAAACATTGACAAAGCCGATGATGAACAGAACCCCGAAACCGGCGCGCCCGCTATAGTTTTTGAAAAATGCGCGGTAAACTATATCGATACCGTAAAAGCTTTCGATAAAAAACACCGCAAATAAAAAAATCCCGGCCGGTGTGTTTTGAGTTTTCGTGCTCAAAAAATAAAAGCGTGCTCAAGTTTTGAGCACGCTTTTTTGTTTAAGAAACGGACGCATTTTGCCAAAATAAATCAAACACTATGCACGTTGTTTCTTATTTTAATAATATATAAGAGTATAATATAATCATATTTTTTAAAACACAGAAAAAGCCGCCCCATAGGGGCGGCTTTTTTGTAATATTCTATTTCATTTTACAGCTGAAAAGATAAGCAGTTTTGGCCTTTACGGCAAGCTTGATGCTGCCGCTTTCGGAAAGGGTAAATTCAAGAGGCAAACCGAAAACCTCGGCATCGGGGCTTTGGGCTCCTATTACACCGAGAGGAAGATCTATGACGGTATCAACATCCTCGGCGGATATAACCGCAACAAAGGCTTCATCGCCGAGGAAGCGGGCAAGAGCAACGGTTCTTCCGCCGGTATAAAGGAACTTCATTCCGCCGCGGCGAAGAGCTTTGTGCTCATGGCGGAGAGAAATGAGCTTTTTGTAGAATTTATAGTTTTCCGATTCCGTAAAACCGGAATTCCAGGGCATTGGATAGCGGCAGCCCTCGACGGTTTCAAAAAGGCCGTCTATGCCGGCTTCGTCACCATAATATACAGAAGGAGCGCCCGGAAGCATAAACTGGAAGATTGCGGCGCTGCGGTATGCGTCCTGGGGAAGAGATGGATTATTATGAAGGCGGCCGACGTCGTGGCTGTCGAAAAGATTGAACTGGTTTTGTGCAAAAACATGGGGCATTTTTGCAAGATGCTCGTTTACGCGGTTTTTAACATCTTCGCCGGTCATTTTATAGTGAACGGAGCGAAGAATAGGGTGGCGGTTCATAAAAAGATCCGGTTCTCCAAGAAACTGGCGGATGACCCTTCCGCATCCGAAATAGTTCATGGGAGAATCCCACTGATCCCCCTGAAGATGTTCCGGACAGTCGCCCCAGTCCTCCGCAAGGATATATGCGTTTTTGTTTTCTTCTTTTATACTTTTGCAGATTTCAGGCCAGAGTTCTTTATCAAGCTGAAACTCGTTGTTCCTTGCAAAAACATCCGCAACATCAAAGCGCCAGCCGTCGATATTATATGGAGGCTTCAGCCATTTTTTAAGGACGGAATCCTCCGCCTTATAAATGGCGTTGCGCAGGGATTCGGAGGTATAGTTGAGGGTGGGCATTGTTTCAACATTGAACCAGCCGAGATAGCTGTTGTTTTCTCCAAAGAAATAATATCCGCGTTCGACAGAATCCGGATTGTTATATGCGCCGACTGATTTATCGAACCATGCGCCGTCGCGGTTGAACCATTTATGGTCGATGCCGGTATGGTTTATGGAAATATCAAGGATGAACCTTATTCCGTTTTCATGGAGAGCGCGGCTTAAATTTGCAAGAGCCTCATCGCCGCCAAAATGAGGGTCAACATGAAAATAATCAAGGCAGTCGTATTTATGGCATGAGGGTGCGGCAAAAATCGGGTTGAGATAAAGGGCGGTTATGCCGAGTTTCTTAAGGTAGGGTATTTTTTCGATAATACCCTCAAGGTCACCGCCGTAAAAATCAAGGCAGCGGCCATTTTCGTAATCAAGGGGAACGGAATCCCAGGAAGGCATTTTTATGCTTTCGTATCCGTTCTGGCTGTATTCGCCGGATTTTACGTCGTTTTCCGGATTTCCGTTACAGAAGCGTTCCGGGAATATCTGATAAAAAACGGCATCCTTTACCCAATCCGGCTGAACATAGTCTGCCAAAAGGACAAAGTCAAAGCTATGATCCGGAAGATAAGTGGTTATTCCGTTCTGGGTATAATAATAGATTATATCGTCACAGACGATATAGAACTGATACTGAAGGCGGTTTTCGGTGATTTTGAGTTCGGCTTCATAATAAACAAGGCCGTGTTCGTTTTTTACCGGCTGCATTTCTTCGTAATGTTCGGTTCCGTTTGGAAAAGAAAGAAGAAGAACATGTTTTGCAAAAGGATTTTCCAGCATTCGAAGACGGATTTTTACCGTTTCACCAAGTTTTGGGGAAGAACTGCTCAAAAACTCTTCGGTGCCGTCGCTGTGGATACTTAAAAGCCAATTTTCCATAAAAATATTCCTTTCACGGGAAATTTATATATCAACATTAAAACATATTACGGAATTTTGTCAAGGGCGATTTTGGGCTTTATAAAGCGGAAAAAGGCATAAAAATAGACGTTTTTTGTTGAACTTGTGTTCATATTGTGTTAAACTTAATTTTGTGAAAATTTATGATTTTTTAGGTTCGGCATTGTATTTTGTGTTTATTTGGAGATTTTATGGATAAAAAGAAGAAAAAGAAAAAGTGGATGAAATTCCGCCATATAGTTATAGAAACCATAGCAAAAGCGGTTCTTAAACCCTATTGCCAATGGAAATACGGAATAACCATGGAGAAATTTAAAGAGCAGAGGGATGAACCCTATCTTATTCTTCTTAACCACCAGACTCCTTTTGACCAGTTTTTTGTTGGTGTTTCGTTCAAGGTTCCGGTATATTATCTTGCAACGGAAGATATTTTTTCCATGGGCTGGGTTTCCTCCCTTATCAGGTGGATAGTTGCACCTATTCCGATAAAGAAACAGACGACGGATGTTTCCGCGGTTATGAACTGTCTTAGGGTCGTTCGGGAAGGCGGCACCATTGCCATTGCACCGGAGGGCAACAGAACTTACAGCGGAAAAACCGAATATATGAACCCGGCCATCGGCACCCTTGCAAAAAAGCTTGGGATACCGATAGCAATTTATCGCATTGAGGGCGGATATGGCGCACAGCCCAGATGGAGCGACAAAGTCAGAAAAGGAAAAATGCGCTCTTACGTTTCAAGGGTCATTGAGCCGGAAGAATATAAAGATATGACCGGAGAAGAGCTTTCTGCAATTATTGCAAAGGAGCTTTATGTAAACGAAGCGGCGGCGGACGGGATTTTTAAATCGGAAAAACGCGCGGAATATCTTGAAAGGGCCATATATGTCTGTCCTTTCTGCGGACTTTCTGAATTTGAAAGCAGCGGAAACGAAACCGTATGTAAAAAATGCGGAAAAACCGTTGTTTACGGCGAGGATAAGCGCATTACCGGAAAAGGTTTTGAATTTCCGTTTGAGTTTGTAAACGACTGGTATGAATATCAGCAGGATTTTGTAAATTCTCTCGATGTCAGGGAATATATTGAAAAGCCCCTTTTCTGTGATAAGGCCGCTCTTTCGGAGGTTATTGTTTATAAACGCAAAGTGCCTCTTCGCAAGGAGGCGGATATCCGCCTTTACGGAAACAGGGTAGTTATTGATGAGGGAACGGAAAACGAGCTTCTGCTGCCCTTTGAGGAAGTGACGGCGGCTTCCGTTCTTGGAAGAAACAAGCTGAACATCTATCATGGCGGAAAGGTTTATCAGCTTAAAGGAAGCGTTCATTTTAACGCGCTTAAATATGTGAACATCTATTACAGATATAAAAATATTATGAGAGGTGAAGAGAATGGAAAATTTTTGGGGCTCTGATGTCTGGGGATTTTTTAACCTTATTGCAGTTTTGCTTTTGAGCCTTCTTGCTGCAAATGTTCTTAAAAAATCCGTTGGATTTTTAAAAGAATCCCTTGTTCCGATTTCCGTTCTCGGCGGCGGAATCCTTATTGTTGTTGAAGCGGTTTATAAGTTTATAACCGGGGACGCCATGTTCGATACCGAATTTTTCGGCGGAAGAGGAACGGCTCTTCTTGAAACGATAACCTATCATGCTCTTGCTCTTGGATTTATTGCTTCCGCACTTAAAACCACCGGCGGAAAACTTACAAAAAAGAGAACGGATGAGATACTTAACACCGGCGTTACCACCGTTGCGACCTATCTTCTTCAGGCGGTATGCGGTCTTGTTATTTCCATGACGGCAGCGTTTTTTGTTAAAGATTTTTTTGCTGCAGCGGGAATCCTTCTTCCCTTCGGTTATGGCCAGGGAACGGGTCAGGCACTTAACTACGGCGGAATTTTTGAAAACGATTTTGGCTTTGCGGGCGGAAAAAGCTTTGGCCTTACCATAGCGGCTCTTGGCTTTTTAAGCGCAAGTATCGGAGGCGTTATCCATCTTAACTACCTTCGCAAAAAGGGCAGGATTTCGGAAAGAGGAGCCAAAGAGAGTGCCATCAGCGCGGAGGAGATCCAGTCTGAAAATGAGATACCCATGCAGGAAAGCATTGATAAGATGACTGTTCAGTTCGCCCTTATTGCGGTGGCATATCTTATCACATATTTACTTATGTTCATCCTTGGAAACCTTATTCCGGGAATGAGATCCGTTATTTACGGATTTAACTTCCTTCTTGGTGTTCTTTCCGCGACTCTTGTTAAGTTTGTTCTTAACTTTCTTAAAAAAATCGGTGCTGTTCAAAGGGAATACACCAACAACTTTCTTCTTACCCGCGCAAGCAACTTTTTCTTTGATATAATGGTTGTTGCGGGTATTGCGGCTATACGCCTTGGTGTTCTTGAAAATTATTGGGGCATTATTCTTATCATGGGTGTTACCGGTCTTGTTATCACCTATGTATATAACTATTTTATTGCGAAAAAGCTCTTTCCGGAATACTGTGAGGAACAGTTCCTCACCATGTACGGTATGCTCACCGGCACCGCAAGCACAGGTATCATCCTTTTGAGGGAGATAGACGGCGATTTTAAAAGTCCTGCGGCGGACAACATGGTTTATCAGAATTTTCCGGCAATCGTGCTCGGTTTTCCGATAATGCTTCTTGCAACAGTTGCGCCGGTAAAGCCGGTTCTTACGCTGATTATCCTTATTGTTTTCTTTGCTGTGATGAACATTCTTCTTTTCAGAAGTTTTATCTTTAAAAAGAAAAAAGCAAAAGCGGAAAAATAAGCGGATTTTCCCCGTGCTCAAAAATGAGCACGGGGATTTTTTATAAACAAAGCACTTTTCGTTGCTTTTTATGTTTTAAAAATGTATTATAGAGTTATAAAAAGGGAAGGAGCGGTTTTATGCTCGAAGAAAAGATAAAAAAGGATTTTATTGAGATCCTCGGTGAAGAGCTTGTTCCGGCTATGGGATGTACCGAACCCATTGCCCTTGCTTATGCATGCGCAAAGGCAAGAGAAGTCCTCGGCTGTGAGCCGGAAAAAATAACCGCTTTCTGCAGCGGAAATATCATAAAAAATGTTCGCTGCGTAAGCATCCCGAATTCCGGAGGAATGACCGGAATAGAGGCGGCCTGTGTTCTTGGCGCTCTTTGCGGCAACGCAGAGAGGGAAATGGAAGTGCTCGAGGCGGTAACGCCAAAGGGCCTTGAAAAATCCGTTGAGTTTATTGAAAAAGGCGGATGCGAGGTTGTTTATCTTGAATCGCCCATTCCGCTCCATTTTATAATCCGCCTTGAAAACAAAGAAAACAATGCAGAGATAGAGGTTCGCCACAGCCATACGAATATAGTCCGCATCTCAAAAAACGGAGAAACACTTTTTATGACGGAGGATTTTGGCGAAGCAACTGTTAGCGCGGACAGAAGCGGACTTTCTGTTGAAAATATTTTTGCTTTTTCAAACGAAGTGGAAATAGAGGCCATAAAACCTTTTACCGAAAAGCAGATAGAATACAACATGGCCATAGCAGAAGAAGGGCTTTTGGGAAAATTCGGCATCGGTATCGGAACGGAAATGCTTCTTATGTATCCGGATTCCGTTTTCACAAAAATGAAAGCATACGCTGCGGCTGCATCCGAAGCAAGAATGTGCGGATGCAGCATGCCGGTTATTATAACCTCCGGCAGCGGAAATCAGGGACTTGCTTCTTCAGTTCCGGTAATAGTTTATGCAAGGGAAAAGGGACTTTCGGAAGAAAAAATGTTCCGGGCAATGATTTTCTCCAGCCTTCTTACAATATTCCAAAAAGAATATATCGGAAAACTTTCCGCATTTTGCGGAGCGGTTTCCGCAAGCTGTGCCGCCGGCGCCGCAATAACATATATCTGCGGCGGAAGCATTAAACAGATAAAGGATACCATTGACAATACCCTTGCGGATATTCCGGGAATAATCTGTGACGGAGCAAAATCCTCCTGCGCCGCAAAAATTGCTTCAGCTCTTGATGCTTCGCTTTTTGCACATGTTCTTGCCATGAAGGGAAAGGTTTATGAAGCAAATACCGGAATCATCCAGAACGACGCAGGAAAGACCATAACCTGTGTTGGACATATCGGAAAAGTTGGAATGAAGCAAACGGATTCTGAAATTGTTAAAATGATGATTGAAAATTAAGATATAAAAAAGTCCGGCAAAGGGCGGCACTTCGTAAGGAAGTGCCGCCTATTTTTTTGGCAAACTTTTGTAATCAGCCTAAATGATTGAATTATTGGACAAATTCAAATCTGTAATGGAGGATTACATAATGGCAAATTTTATTGAAGAATTGTATTAC
>JAFSDS010000074.1 GCA_017436125.1 Oscillospiraceae bacterium
GAAATGACCGAATGCGGAATGCTCGACTGCAAAAAAGCTCTCATCGAAACCGATGGCGACATGGAAAAAGCAGTTGAATTCCTTCGTGAAAAAGGCCTTGCATCCGTTGCAAAAAAATCCGGCAGAATCGCTGCTGAAGGTCTTGTTCTCGCATTCACCGATGCAGAAAAGAAAGTTTCCGTTGCAATCGAAGTTAACTCCGAAACTGACTTCGTTTCCAAAAACGAAGATTTCCGTGAATTCGTAAAACTTGCAGGACAGGCTGTTATCGACAACGATCCTGCAGACGTTGAAGCTCTCCTCGCATGTGTTGTTGACGGCAGAACCGTTAACGAACATCTTCAGGACAGACAGCTCAAAATCCGTGAAAACCTCAAAGTTCGCCGCTTCGTCCGTTATGAAGGCGATGTAGCAACTTATGTTCACGGCGGCGGCACCATCGGCGTTATGGTAAAATTCACCACCGATGTAGCAGATAAAGAAGGCTTTGCAGAATACGGCAAAGACGTTGCAATGCAGATCGCTGCAGCAAACCCCTCTTACATCTGCGAGCACTGCGTTCCCGCAGAAGTTATTGCTCATGAGAAAGAAATCCTCTTTGCTCAGATCAGCAATGATGAAAAACTTGCAAACAAACCCGACGCAGTTAAAGAAAAAATGGTTGACGGCAGAATCGGCAAATTCTATAAAGAAAACTGCCTCATGAACCAGGAATTCGTAAAAGATCCTGATCTCGATATCAAAGGTTATGTTGAAAAAGTTGCCAAAGAACTCGGCGGCACCATCAAAGTTACCGAATATGTCCGCATGGAAAAAGGCGAAGGCATCGAGAAAAAACAGGAAAACTTCGCAGACGAAGTTGCCAAACAGATGGCAGGCAAATAATTCAGCCTTAATGAATTAAGTGCGTTATGACAGAAGAATATAGATTTGTATTATAATTTATATTCTTCTGGATTTTATTAAAGCGTAAATTGCAGAAAATTACAGGGAGGTGCATTCATATGAGTTTAGTCGAAACCGTAAAGAATGCCGGTATAGTCGGTGCGGGCGGCGCAGGTTTTCCTACCCATGTAAAACTGAACGCTAAATCCGAGTACTTCATTGTCAACGCAGCAGAGTGTGAGCCCCTTATCGAAACCGATAAGTTCCTCATGCGTACCAGAGCAGCAGACCTTGTAAAAGGTGTTGACATGATCGCAAAAGAACTCGGCGCTGACAAAAAGTACATAGCTCTCAAAGCAGCATACAAAACCGAAATTGCTGCTCTCGAAGCTGCTATTGCTGAAGCCGGAAGCGACATCAAACTCCACAAAATGGGCTATTTCTACCCGGCTGGTGACGAGCAGGTAATCGTTTGCGAAATCACCGGTAAATCCGTTCCCGAAAGAGGAATTCCGCTTATGGTAGGCGCTGTTGTTGACAACGTCGGTACTGTTCTCAACATCGTAGATGCTTTTGAGGGCAAACCTGTTACCGATAAATTCCTCAGCGTTGTCGGTGAAGTAAAACATCCTGTTATGCTTTCCGTACCGCTCGGAACTTCTGTTCGTGCATGCGTTGAAGCAGCAAACCCCACCATTTCCAACTATGCAGTAATCATGGGCGGACCTATGATGGGCGGTGTTCACGATCAGGAAGAAGATATCGATAAACTTGTTATCACCAAAACCGATGGTAACATCATCGTTCTTCCCAAAGATCATCACCTTGTAAGATGGGCACATCTTAAAGCTGAATCCATGAAGAACAGAGCAAAATCCAGCTGCATCCAGTGCCGTATGTGCACTGATAACTGCCCCAGATATCAGATTGGTCATGATATTGAACCTCATAAGATTATGAGAAACCTTTACAGAGTTAACATGATCAACGATAATGACGAATTCCTTCGCGTATTCGGAAATGCAATGAACTGCTGCGAATGCGGCGCATGCGAACTTTTCTCCTGCCCGATGCACCTTGCTCCCAGAAAAGCAAACGTTTATATCAAGAACGAGCTTCGCGCAAGAGGAATCGATGTTCCCAAGAACATGGAACCCGTTGAAAGACCTGAACGCGAGGTCAGAAAGATTCCGACCAACCGCCTTGCAGCTCGTCTTGACCTTACCAAATACTATGGCAAACATCTTCTTACCGATGAACCCATCGTTCTTGAACCCGAAACTGTTGAGATTCCTCTCAAACAGCATATCGGCGCTCCTTCCACCGCTGTTGTTGCAGTTGGTGACAAAGTCAAAAAGGGCGACGTAATCGGCCAGATGGACGAAGGTAAACTTGGCGCAAATGTTTATGCAAGCTTTGACGGCGAAGTTGTCGCTGTTACTGACAGAGTAGTATTAAGGAGGGAGAGCAAATGATCCAGACTATCGGAATGCTTGAATTCAACAGCATTGCAAAAGGTATCGAAACCTGCGATGTAATGCTCAAAGCAGCAGAAGTATCCCTTATCAGAACTTCTACTGTATGCCCCGGCAAATATATCATCATCATTACCGGCGACACCGGTTCCGTTAAAGCCTCCATTCTTGCTGGCGAAATGAACGGCGGAGCATGCGTTGTTGATAAGATGATTATCCAGAACGTACATCCTCAGCTTATTCCCGCACTCAGCGGCACCGCACAGGTAACTAAAGGCGATGCAATCGGTGCTATGGAATTCTACAGCATCACTTCTGCTATCAAAGCAGCTGATGTTGCTGCAAAAGCTGCACAGATCAGCCTTGTCGGAATCACCATGGGTTATGCTGTCGGCGGTAAAGGTATTGTTACCCTTACCGGTGACGTTGGCGCTGTAAGAGCTGCTGTTGCTGCAGGTATTGAAGAAGCAGCACGCATGGACCTCTATATCGGTTCCACCGTTATCCCGAAATATGCACCCGAACTTTTCGATTCTCTTCTGTAATCACTGCGTTACTGATAAAAAAAACACCCTTCATTTTCGAAGGGTGTTTTTTTATATAATAAAGTAATATAACATAAATAAAATGTGAGAAACTAAAAAGCCAAAATTATCATTTTTTATCTTTACATCTGTTCCTTATTATAGTAAAATAATATAGAATAGGGAGCGGAATACGCTTTTGCAAAATTCCGCTTTTATGACGGATTGGAGTGATTCTACATGGACCTTAAATATAAGCGCGTGCTTCTTAAATTGAGCGGCGAAGCTCTTGCGGGCGAAAAAGGCGTTGGCCTTGATTTCAGTGTTATAACCCCCATCTGTGAAAGTATCAAAAAATGTGTCGAACTCGGAGCGGAAGTCGCTATCGTAGTCGGCAGAGGAAACTTCTGGCGCGGCCGTTCAAGCGGAAGCATGGACAGAACAAGAGCAGACCATATGGGAATGCTTGCAACTATTATCAATGCCATCGCAGTAGGGGATACCCTTGAACAGATGGGTGTTGATTCAAGAGTTCAGACCGCTATCGCAATGCCGGAAATTGCGGAGCTTTTCATTAAAGGAAGAGCAATAAGACATCTTGATAAAGGCCGTGTTGTTATTTTCGGAGGCGGCATCGGAAGACCTTGTTTTTCCACCGATACAGCAAGCGCTTTAAGAGCTGTTGAAATAAAAGCAGATATCTTCTTTAAAGCGACCATGGTCGACGGCGTTTACGATAAAGATCCCCATAAATACGATGACGCAAAGCGTTATGATACCCTTACTTTTAAAGAAGTGCTTGATAAGGAACTTGCTGTTATGGACGCAACTTCCGCAGCACTTTGCCGCGATAACAATATGCCTGTTCTTGTTTTCAGCCTTGATGACCCGGACAACATTGTAAGAGCTATCACCGGCGAAAATATCGGTACTGTTGTTACCGGCTGATTTTAAAACAGTTAAAATTGCCGAAAAAGGCTTTTGGTGAAGTCTTTTTTTAAACCGGCTTTAATAATATCTTTTCACCGAAGATAAGGAGGACATTATGAGAGAACAACTTATTCCCTATAATGAAAAAATGGAGAAAACCATCAATGTGCTTTCAAGCGATTTTGGTTCCATCCGTGCAGGACGCGCCAATCCCGGTGTTCTTGACAGAGTAAACGTTGAATATTATGGTACCATGACCCCTATCAACCAGGTTGCCGCTGTTTCTGTTTCCGAAGCAAGAATCCTTGTTATCCAGCCCTGGGACAGAAGCTGTCTTAAACTTATCGAAAAAGCTATCAATGCTTCCGATATCGGTATTCCGCCCCAGAACGACGGCGTATGCATCCGTCTTGTATTCCCGCCTCTTACTGAGGAACGTCGTAAAGACCTTTGCAAAACCGTTGCAAAACATGCGGAGGAAGCAAAAGTAAATATCCGCAACCACAGACGTGAGGCAAATGATTTCTGCAAAAAACAGCAGAAAGATAAAGTTATCACCGAAGATGACCTTAAAGATCTTGAAAAAGATATCCAGAAGCTCACCGACGATTTTGTTGCAAAAATCGAAAGAATGGCTGCAGAAAAAGAAAAAGAGATCATGGAAATCTGATTATCTGAATTTTACGGAGGTGCCGATATGACCGATAAAATTATTTTGCCGGAACATGTCGGCATTATTATGGACGGAAATGGCCGCTGGGCAAAAAAACGCGGCCTTCCGCGCAATGCCGGTCACAAAAAAGGCGCGGAGGTTTTTGAAAAAACCTCCCGTCATTGCCGTGATCTTGGCATAAAATACCTTACGGTATATGCCTTTTCCACGGAAAACTGGAAAAGACCCAAAGAAGAAGTTGACGGCGTTATGAACCTTATGCGAAGCTATCTTAAAAGCATGAAAAAGGCCGCAAACGAGCATATAGCAGTGCGTTTTATCGGCGATAAAACGCCTTTTGACGACGATTTAAAGGCCCTTATGGACGAAGCAGAAAATGCAGATGTCGGCGAAGTTATAACCACCGTCCAGATCGCGCTCAATTACGGCGGAAGGGATGAGATCGTCCATGCCGTAAAAGATATAGCAAAGGATATAAAAGAAGGAAAGCTTTCTTTGGATGATATAACCGAGGACAGCATCTCCGAAAGACTCTATTCCGAAACTCCGGAGGCGGATCTTATTATTCGCCCCAGCGGTGAAGAAAGACTTTCAAACTTCCTCCTTTGGGAAAGTGCATATTCCGAATTTGTTTTTATGGATGTTCTTTGGCCTGATTTTACAAACGAGGATTTTGATAAGGCCATTGAAGAATATTCCAGAAGAAACCGCCGCTTTGGCGGAATCTGATATTATTTTTTACGTTAGAAGGGAAAAGGATTTTGAAAACAAGGGTAATTTCTGCAATAGTGGGGCTTATTCTGCTTCTCGGCGTTCTGCTTTTGTTTGAAACAGCGGTGCTTGATGTGGCGGTAGCTCTTCTTTCCGTTATAGCTGTTACCGAAATGGTAAAAGCGGTCGGACTTTTTGAAAATAAAAAGTTTGCGCTTGTATGCGCTGCTTTTGCTGCGCTTTTTTCTTCTTCCTATTATCACAGCTTTGGTTCCATAGCAAGCTTTGTGGAATTTGGATTCGGCGTTGTGGTTCTTCTTTTTGTGCTGACAAACCATAAGGAAATAAAGGTAACGGATGCAGCTTTTGCTTTTTTCTTTACCGTTTTTATTCCGAAGGCGTTTTCAACTTTGCTTCTTTTCAGAAACTACGGCGCGCCGGAATCCTATTTTCTTGTTATCACAAGTCTTGCGGTGGCTTGGCTCAATGATACCTGTGCTTATTTCAGCGGCTATTTCTTTGGAAGTCGCAAGCTCTGTCCGGAAATCAGCCCGAAAAAGACCGTGGAAGGTGCTATCGGCGGCGTTTTCGGTGATGTTATCATTTGCAGCATCATTGCATTTGTGTTTGGACTTGTAACCGGTCAGCAGGTAAACTGGGTAAGTTTTGTTATATTTGTTCCCATCGGTGCGGTTGCCGCGATTTTCGGCGATCTTTGCGCTTCCGTCATCAAGCGCCAGTTTGGTGTTAAGGATTACGGCAACATAATGCCCGGTCACGGCGGCGTTATGGATCGTTTTGACAGCTGGATATTTGTTGCGCCTATCCTTTATATGTGGAACATCTATCTTCCCATGATTTGATAAAAATTAAGAAAAAACTTTATTGCCGCATGATAGCGGCAATAATTTTATAGATATAAAGGAGTCTTTTATATGAAGAGCCTTTCAGTTCTTGGGTCCACCGGTTCCATCGGAACCCAGACCCTTGATGTTTGCAGAAAACTTGGATATTCCATAGTCGCTCTTGCTGCCGGAAGCAACATAGAACTTTTGGAACAGCAGGCAAGAGAGTTTATGCCAAAGCTTGTTGCGGTATATGATGAAAAGGCCGCAAAGCGCTTGAGCATCGCACTTTTTGATACAGGCATAACCGTGCTCGGAGGGGAAGAGGGCGTGCTCAAAGCATCACAGATCGAATGCGATATAGTGCTCAATGCCGTTACGGGCATAGCCGGCCTTAGGCCCACCATTGCTGCCATCGAAGCCGGAAACGATATTGCTCTTGCAAATAAAGAGACCCTTGTTGCCGGCGGAAAAAGGGTGATGGATTATGCTGAAGAACACGGCGTAAAAATAATACCTGTTGACAGCGAACATTCCGCGATTTTTCAGTGCCTTCAGGCAAAAGGAGATTACAGCCGCATAAAAAAACTGATTCTTACTGCTTCCGGAGGCCCATTTTTTGGAAAAACCGCTGATGAGCTTGTTAACGTTACCGCCGCGGATGCCCTTAATCATCCAACCTGGAATATGGGCAGAAAAGTTACCATAGATTCTGCAACAATGGCAAATAAAGGCCTTGAAGTTATCGAAGCCGCGCATCTTTTCGGTGTTTCACAGAATAATATTGATGTGGTGATCCATAGGGAAAGTATAGTTCATTCCCTTGTTGAGTTTACGGATAACTCTATTCTTGCCCAGCTTGGTGTTCCGGATATGAGAACGCCTATCCAGTATGCGATAACAAACCCGGACCGCTGCGAAAGTGCCGTTCCGAGCCTTGACCTTGCAAAAGTATGTACTTTGCATTTTTATCCTCAGGACAACGAGGCTTTTCCTTCGACCAACATCGCAAGATACGCACTTTCCCTCGGAAAAACCGCCACTGCAGCATTCAATGCCGCGGATGAAGTTGCTGTTGCGGCATTTTTGGACGGAAAAATCGGTTTCACCGATATACCTAAAATCGTTGAAAAAACCGTTGATATGCCTCTTCCGGGCGGAACAAGTTTTGAGGAAGTTTTTGAAACAGACAAAGAGGCAAGAAAATTTGCCGCTGCACTTATTAAATAAGGAGATACTGTTTTGAGTATTTTAATTGCGCTTTTACTTTTCGGATTTATGATATTTTTCCATGAGCTGGGTCATTTTGCAACTGCAAAATGGGCCGGAGTCAGGGTAAACGAATTTTCCATAGGCATGGGTCCGAAAATCATTTCCAAAATATTCGGTGAAACTGCATATTCCCTTCGCCTTCTTCCCATAGGAGGATTTGTTGCTATGGAAGGGGAGGATGAGGAAAGCGAGGACGAGCGCCGCTTTATGGCCGCTCCGGTATGGAAAAGAATAATCATTACCTCTGCCGGCGCGATAATGAACCTTATCCTCGGCCTTGCGGTAATATTTGTTCTGACATTTGGCCAGTCCCTTCTTGGAACAACAACCGTTGCGTCTTTTACGGAAGGTTCTTCTTCGGCAAATTATCTTGAGGTAAACGATAAGATACTTGCGGTAAACGGAGAAAGATCCGGGTGCGACTACGATATCGTCTATTCTCTTATCAGGGATACGGACGGCGTTGTTTCCATGGATGTTCTCCGTAACGGGGAAGAGATCCATTTTGATGAAGTTATTTTTGATATGCAGGACATCGGCGGAACAAGATCAATTATCCTCGACTTCAGCATTTACGGCGAGGAGCCGACTTTCTTCGGAAGAATAGGCTATTCCTTCCGCTGGACCTGGTCGCTGGTAAAGCTTGTATGGCATTCCCTCGGCGATATAATCAGCGGTGAATTCGGAATCAGCCAGCTTTCCGGTCCTATCGGAGTTACCGATACCATTTCCGATGCGGTAGCATCTACCAACTATAAAGGACTGCTTCTTATCCTTGCGGTTGTTACCGTAAACCTTGGCGTTTTTAATCTTCTGCCTCTTCCGGCACTTGACGGCGGAAGAATATTCTTCATGCTTATTGAACTTTTAAGGGGAAAACCCATTAATCAGAAGGTAGAGGGTATTATCCATGCTGCCGGCATGGCGCTTTTGTTCCTTCTTATGATAATCGTCGCTTATAACGATATTGCAAGACTTATTACCGGAGGCTGATAAAATGGCAAAGGAAGTTAAAATTGGAAAAATCGCCATCGGCGGCGATAATCCTGTTGCAATACAGTCCATGATAAGCATTCCCTCAACGGATATCGAGGGAAGCGTAAAACAGGCGGTGGAGCTTGAAAAAGCCGGATGCGAGATACTTCGCGCCGCCATTCCGGATATGGATGCTATAGAACTTATTCCAGCGATAAAAGAGAATATTTCAATTCCTCTTGTTGCGGATATCCATTTTGATTATCGCCTTGCCCTTGCGGCTGTTGAAAACGGAATAGATAAGATCCGCATCAATCCGGGAAATATCGGTTCCGAAGAACGCACCCGCCAGGTCGTTGAAGCCTGCGGAAATGCCGGCGTTGCCATCCGGGTAGGCGTAAACGGCGGAAGCCTTGATAAACGCCTTTTGGAAAAATACGGAGCACCCACCGCGGAAGCCCTTGCGGAAAGCGCCATGGATCATGTTGCGATCCTTGAAAAATACGGTTTTACCGATACCGTTATTTCCATAAAATCCAGTAACGTAAAAACCATGATGAATGCCTGCCGCCTTGTTTCTCAAAGATGCGATTACCCGCTGCATCTCGGCGTTACCGAAGCGGGAACGGAGCATATGGGCATCATAAAAAACTCCATCGGCATCGGCGGTCTTCTTGTTGACGGAATAGGTTCTACCATCCGCGTAACTCTTACAGCAGATCCGGTACGCGAAATCTATGCCGCAAAAGATATTCTTAAAGCGGCGGGTGTTCGTGACTTTGGCGTAAATATCGTTTCCTGCCCGACCTGCGGAAGAACAAGAATTGACCTTATAAAACTTGCAAATGAGGTTGAAGAGGCTCTCAGAGGCTGTGAAAAGCCTTTAACGGTGGCTGTAATGGGCTGCGCAGTAAACGGACCCGGTGAAGCAAGAGAAGCTGATATCGGCGTTGCCGGCGGCGATAAATGCGGCCTTATATTTAAAAAAGGTGAAATTTTAAGAAAAGTTCCGGAAAACGAGATTCTTCCGGCGCTTCTTGAAGAAATCGGACGGATGTAAAAAATGGGAAAAACTGTTTATGATGTTTTCGGTCCCGGTTTTTGTGAGGAAATAGCTTCCGCTGAAATTGTCGGTATGAATATCGACATGGACAGAAGAGAAGTAACCGCCAAAATCGCCCCGAAGAAAACGGTACATAAAAAGGATCTATATTCCCTTCAAAGGGAGCTTTGCGGAAAACTGGGCGTAAAAAGCGTCCGGTTTGTTCCTGTTTATGCTCCTTCCATGTTCGATAAAGACTATTTTGAAGATATCGCTTTTGAAGCGAATATGCGCGGTGTTCCCATAAACGGATTTTTTGCGGATTCGAAAACGGAATTTGAAAACGGCGTGCTCAAAATCGAGCTTGCCCACGGCGGTGCGGAAATTCTTTTGAATAATCACGCCGATGCGGTCATGAAAAAAATAGTAAAAGAGGAGTTCGGCATCGATATCGAAATCGAACTTTGCGGAATAACCGAGGTAGAGGAGATAACAAAACGCGAAACCGCGGCTGTTTCATATTCCGATGCCAAAGAAAAAACTTCAGCACCGAAACCCCGTGCTCAAAAGGCAGTTCCTTTTGGAAACGGTGGCTTTGATGCAGCCGGCCTTCCCATAGATCCCACCGGAATGGAAGTTGTTATGGGCCGCCCGATAAAACAGCGCCCCATGCAGCTTTGCGATGTTGATATGCAAAGCGGAAGAGTGGTTATCTGGGGCGATATTTTTTCTGTTGAAAGCAGGGAAACCCGCGACGGTGAAAGTGTTATCATCACCATAATGCTTACCGACCTTACAAGTTCCAACATCCTTAAGATAATTGCAAAGAAAAAAGAAGCCGAGAGCGTGCTCGGCCTTAAAAACGGTGATACGGTAGTGGTAAAAGGCGAGGCATCTCTTGATAAATATGAGCATGACGTTACTATAAGACCTACAGATATATGTAAAGTAAAAAGACTTCACAGAACTGACGACGAGGAAGAAAAGCGGTTTGAGCTGCATTGTCATACGAATATGTCCCTTATGGACGCTATGACAGCCCCCGCAAAGCTTGTTAAACGCGCTCATGATTGGGGCCACAGGGGAATAGCAATCACCGACCACGGTGTTGTTCAGGGATTTCCCGAGGCGGCGGAAACCGCAAAAGCATTCAAGGACCCGAACTTTAAAGTTGTTTACGGCGTTGAGGCATATTTTGTTGATGACACCGTAAAAGCGGTTTTTGGTGATCCTGACGTGCCTTTTGACGGCGAAGTGATCGTCTTTGACCTTGAAACAACCGGTCTTTCCGCAGCAACGGAACGTATGACCGAGATAGGTGCTGTGCGCGTTGTAAACGGCGTGCTCAAAGAAGAATTCAATACCTTTGTCGATCCGGAAAAACATATCCCGGAACGCATCACCGAGCTTACCGGAATAGATGACAGCATGGTAGCCGGAGCACCGAAAGAGGAAGAAGCTCTTCGCATGTTCTATGAATTTTGCGGAAACTGCAAATTCCTTGTTGCACATAACGCAGGTTTCGATACTGGATTTTTGCGTGCGGCGGGAGAAAGATGCGGTATTCCTTTTGACTGTCAGTATGCGGATACCGTTGCAATGGCCCGTTCCATGTATCCGAATATAAAAAACCATAAGCTCGATACCGTTGCGGATCATCTTAAACTCGCTCCGTTCAATCACCACAGAGCCTGCGACGATGCAAGGGAGCTTGCGCTCATTCTTGTAAAGATGATGGAGCAGCTCCGTGAATCCGAGCATATTGATAACTTTGCAAACGTAAACGGAATTCTTCGCGGAGCGGATCCGCGAAAGCTTCCGACTTATCACCAAATTATAATTGCAAAAACCCAGCGCGGTCTTAAAAACCTTTATGAACTGGTTTCCCAGGCGCATGTAACTTATTATAAACGCCGTCCGAGGGTTCCTAAAAGCCTTCTTATCAAGCACAGAGAGGGCCTTATAGTTGGTTCTGCATGTGAAGCTGGAGAACTTTACAGAGCTGTCACCGGCGGCAAGTCCCACGATGAATTGGCGGAAATAGCAAAATTCTATGACTTCCTCGAAATTCAGCCGGTGGGCAACAACGAATTTATGGTCCGTGACGGAAAAGTTGAAAACGAGGATCAGATACGCGATTGGAACAAACAGATAGTCGCTCTCGGCGAGGAGCTTGGCATTCCCGTTGCGGCAACCGGCGACGTTCATTTCCTCGACCCGGAGGATTCGGATTACAGAAAGATAATCCAGGCGGCCCAGGGCTTTGCTGACGCGGGCAACCAGGCACCCCTCTATTTAAAGACCACCCGCGAGATGCTCGATGAATTTGCATATCTTGGCGAAGAGAAGGCGAGAGAGGTCGTAATAACCGTTCCGAACCGCATTGCCGATATGTGCGAAGTGCTCAAGCCCATTCTTGACGGAACATATACACCTTATATCGAAGGCGCGGAA
This sequence comes from Oscillospiraceae bacterium, assembly GCA_017436125.1. Taxonomy (GTDB): domain Bacteria; phylum Bacillota; class Clostridia; order Oscillospirales; family Ruminococcaceae; genus UMGS1668. Next base: position 11,787 of record JAFSDS010000074.1, read on the forward strand.
GAGGACCTTAAAAACCGCTGCTGGAAAAAGGCATACGACGTTTACGGCGAGGAAACTCCGGAAGGAAGAAAGATACCGGAGCTTGTTGAAAAACGCCTTTCAAGGGAGCTGGATTCCATTATCAAGCACGGCTACGCAGTTCTTTATGTTATCGCCCAGAAGCTTGTTACAAAATCCAACGAGGACGGTTATCAGGTAGGTTCCCGTGGTTCCGTAGGTTCTTCCTTTGTTGCGACCATGAGCGGAATTTCCGAAGTTAACCCCCTTGTTCCTCATTATGTTTGTCCCCATTGCCGTCACAGTGAATTTATTGAAGATGGCAGCTACGGTTCCGGATTTGACCTTCCGCCGAAGGATTGTCCCATCTGCGGAACAAGATATAAACAGGATGGCCACGATATTCCTTTCGAAACCTTCCTGGGATTCCACGGCGATAAAGCCCCTGATATTGACCTTAACTTTTCCGGTGAATATCAGTTCTGGGCCCATCGCTATACAGAAGAACTTTTCGGCAAGGACCATGTTTTCAAGGCCGGAACCATCGGCGCCGTTGCGGATAAAACCGCCTTCGGCTATGTAAAAAAATACTGTGAAGAAAAGGGAATAGTATATCATAAAGCGGAGGAAACCCGCCTTGCCATGGGCTGTACCGGTGTTAAACGCACAACCGGTCAGCATCCGGGCGGCATGGTAGTTATCCCCACAGGATACGATATCACTGACTTCTGCCCGATGCAGCACCCTGCGGACGATGCGGAATCCGATATGCTCACAACCCATTTCGACTTCCATGCACTGCATGATACTATCCTCAAGCTGGATGAACTTGGACACGATGTTCCGACCCTCTGTAAGCACCTTGAGGATATGACGGGACTTCTTGTAACGGATGTTCCAATGAGCGATGAAAAGGTTTACAGCCTTTTCACTTCGCCAAAAGCCCTCGGCGTTGAGCCGGAGGATATCGACTGCCAGACCGGAAGCCTTGCTCTTCCGGAACTCGGAACAGGCTTTGTACGCGGAATGCTTCTTGAAACACAGCCGAAAAACTTTTCCGCGCTTATCCAGATAGCGGGCCTTTCCCACGGTACCGACGTATGGCTCGGCAACGCACAGGAGCTTATCAAAAACGGCACCTGCACCATCGAAAATGTTATTGGTACCCGTGACAGCATCATGACCGACCTTATCCGCTACGGACTTGACCCCAGCATGTCTTTTAAAATAATGGAGATAACCCGTAAAGGTAAGGCAAGAAAACTCCTTACGGAGGAGCATAAGGCCGCCATGCGCGAATGCGGTGTTCCGGAATGGTATATTGACAGCTGTCTTAAAATCAAGTATATGTTCCCGAAGGCACATGCGGCAGCATATCAGATAGGCGCCATAAGGCTTGCTTATTTTAAGGTCTATCATCCGGTCGAGTTCTATGCGGCGATATTTACTGTCCGCGGCGATGACCTTGACGGCGGCATCGTTATGAAAGGCCGCGAAGCGGTAAAACGCCGCATCAAAGAGATGAAGGCCATGGAAAACCTTAATAAGGGTGAGGAGGATCAGCTCACCATGCTCGAAATTGCAAACGAGATGCTTGCAAGGGGAGTTGAGGTCCTTCCCGTTGACCTTTATAAATCCAGCGCAACAAGATATATACCCGAGGACGGAAAACTTCGTCTTCCCTTTGTTTCTCTTAAAGGACTTGGCGCAAACGCGGCAAAACCCCTTGAAGAAGCTGGCAAAAAAGGCGAATATCTTTCCGTTGACGATGTTTCCGCAAGGGCGGGCATCGGTTCCGGTGTTATGGATATCCTTCGTACAAACGGCGTGCTCAAGGGCCTTCCGGAAAGCCGCCAGATGAGTTTTTTTGAAATGTGAGGTGGAAAAATGATATATCTTGACGGATCGAGATTTTTCTTTGACATAGAGGGTTGTTTTTCCGACCTTTGTGCAAGAGCAAGAAAACAAAACGAGGGAAAAGAACCGGATAAAAACGCAAAGGAACTTTGCGAAGGTTTTGCAAAATTCTTTAAAACAAAACCGGAATATGTAAGAGCAGGAAAAGATTATTCCGTTATTTTAAACGGAATTTTCGGCGGCGATGTAAAAGCGGTAATTCCGGAATTTGATATTTCCGCAGAGCATTTTTCCGGCATTGAAGCGATAAGGGTAAAAAAAGCCCCGGATATGAAAATAAAAGCGGAAGCAATTGCTACTGCAGCAAACGAAAACGGCACAGAAGCGGTTTTTATCACAAATCCCTGCTGTCCGTCCTCCCTTGATATTTCTCCGGAGGAGATAAAAAGGCTTTGTTCACTTACGGATGCAAAGATTATTGTTGACGAAAGCTACTGCGTTGATGAAAATGTTTCCGCCGTTTCTATTGTTCCGGAAGCGGAAAACCTTATCGTACTCAAAAAAATGCGCTTTTGCGGAGAGCCGGTTTTTGCCGTCGGAAAAAATCTTTCGGAATTTGACTGCGAAATTTCTGCGGAAGAGCAGGGAGCGGGAAGGGTAATTTTTGACAGGGATTCATCCCTTAAAACCGCCCAGAGAAAGCTTTTGGACAGCCGCGACAGCCTTTATATCCGCATCAAAAAACTTGCGATAAAATATGACTCTCTTGAAAGGCTTTACCGCTCAAAAAGCAACTGCGTTTTCTTTAAAGTAAAGGACGCGGACGAAAGAGCAAAAAAACTTTTGGAGATGGGGATTTCCGTTTACTGCAAAGACGGATATTTCTGCGTTTTTGCCGGAGAAAAGGACGAAAACGAAGCAGTGCTCAAATCGCTTGAAGAAGTGCTTAAATAAAAAAATCCCCGGAGTTTTCCGGGGATTTTTTTATTTATGTTTTGAATTAACAACAGAATAATCTTAATTCTTTGGTTTGGAAAATTTCCAGGATACCATTGCTAGAATACCGAAAACAATGGCGACAGAAATGAAAAAGGCTCTTGCAATGTTGCTCAAGTCGAGAAAACCTCCGCCGGTAACGGTTGCGGCGCAGATGAGCGACAAAAGTGTTAAAACAGCAAGAATAATGCTGATAATTTTAAGAACAATACTTTTTTTCATAAAATAACGCTCCTTTGCTGAATTTTATCCTATGTTGTGAAAATAAAAGATGCTTTATCTCCACTTGAATAATGGCACTAAATATTGTAAAATGGCTTTATAAAAGCTCTTTCGGGAATTTAAATCCAAGCTTTCCGATAAACCAGGCATCTTTTACGGTAAAGGTTTTTCCGTCAAGATAGGCAAGATGCTCTGCGTCTTCCTCAAAGCGGAAGGTGAGCTTATAGGAGCAGAGCGCCTGCCAGTTAAAGCCGTGTCCGTCCTTTGCTTTTCCGTATTTTGTATCGCCGATGAGCGGGTGGCCGATGGCGGCAAACTGGGCACGAATCTGATGGGTGCGGCCGGTAAGAAGTTCCGCCTCACAAAGGCTCATGCCGTTATTTGAAGAAAGGACGGTATATTTTGTTCTTGCGGTCTTTGCGCCCGGTTTCGGTTCCTTATGCGCCTCAACGGTGTTGGTCTTTTCGTTTTTGAAAAGAAAATGTTCCAGAAGGCCGGAAGATTTTTTGGGAGTTCCCTTAACAACGCAAAGATATTTTTTCTCGAGTTCGCGGTCTTTTATTTTATCGTTGAGTACCCGGAGAGTAGCGGCGTTTTTTGCGGCAATAACAATGCCGCAGGTGTTGCGGTCGATGCGGTTGCAAAGAGCGGGAACAAAGGAATTTTCCTTTTTTGGGTCATATTCGCCTTTTTTATAAAGGTAATGCTGGATGCGGGCAATAAGGGTATCTGCGCACCAGGAATCACCTTCATGAACAAGAAGGCCGGCGGGCTTGTTTATAAGAAGGATGTTTTCATCCTCATAAACAACGTCAACATCCGAAGGGGCAAGCATGAACTCCGGGCGTTTTTCCTCTGTTTCGAAAAACTCATCGGAAACATAGCATTGAACGATATCACCGACGGAAAGACGGGTTGAAATTTCGCAGCGTTTTCCGTTGAGCTTTATGCGTTTAAGCCGGATATATTTATAAAGCAGGGAAGAGGGCAGCTTTGGGATAGCTTTGGTGATAAATTTATCCATGCGCTGGCCCGCATCGTTTTTTGAAATGGTGAATTCTTTCATTAAAATACCTCGTATGAACAGTATAGATAAAGTATAATATTTTCTTTGGGATTTATCAAGAGAAAAGGAGGAGATTAAAATGCCTTCGGAGCACGACGGCCACAGACAGCGCCTTAAACACCGCTTTATGAAAAGCGGTCTTGATGATTTTGAACCGCATAATGTGCTGGAGCTTATTTTGTTTTACAGCGTTCCGAGAAAGGATACAAATCCTCTTGCTCATAGGCTCATAAACCGCTTTGGAAGCCTTTCCGGTGTTCTTGAGGCAAGCCCGGAGGAACTTATGAAAGTTGAGGGAGTTACCGAAAACACGGCGGTCCTTCTTTCAATGCTTCCGCAGATCGCAAGAAAATATCTTGAGGATAAAGTCGATCCTTCCAATACGATCTACAGTTTTTCGGATATCGGCGCATATCTTATGCCTAAGTTTATCGGAAGAAATGTTGAAACAATGATGCTGGCCTCTATCGATAATAAAAACAAAATCGTTTCCTGCAGCATTATTGCGGAGGGCGAAAGCGACAGAGCGAGCATTTCCAGAAGAAAGATCGTTGAAGAGGCTATGAGAGTTAATGCAACAAGGGTCATCCTTGCGCATAATCATCCCATAGGTTTTGCTGTACCTTCTTCCGAAGATATCTTTATGACCGAGGAAATTTATAAGCTGTTAAAGACCGTTGGGGTGGAACTTGTTGACCACGTTATCTTTGCACAGGACGATTATGTTTCCATTGCAGCAAGCGGCGTTGATTTTCGTAAAAAATAATAAAAAATTTTGCAAAAACATTTGCTTTTTTTCTAAAGCTGTGATAGAATTCTAATGTTATGATTTTATGCGAAAAATTGCCAAAAAACGGCCAAAACCGCTTGACAAAAGCATATTATCAAGATATAATAAATTCCGTGGCGTTGCGAGGGATTACTATGATTATTGATATTAAAGAATTGTTCGATGCGCCAGGCACAGAGATTCCGCTTTCGATGGAAGCTGATCTTTCTGAAGTGGATATTTGGGGACAGAAGATTTTTTGTTCCCCTGTGCGGATAAGCGGCGTTTTCAAAAACCGCTCGGGCTTGGTTACATTGAAGTACAGGGCTACCGCTGTGCTTGAATATAACTGTGACAGATGCGGTAAGGAAACATCCAAAGAAACTGAATACGAGTTTGAGCATTGGCTCGCACGCGAGCTTGAATCCGGTGATGATAACGACGACTATGTCCTCGTACCGACGGGTATGATCGATATGGACGAGCTTGTTATGACCGACGTTACGCTCGAAATTCCGTTCCAGCTTCTTTGCCGCGAAGACTGCAAAGGGCTCTGTCCCGTGTGCGGATCGGATTTAAATGAAAAGACCTGCAATTGTAATCAAAAGCAGATCGACCCCCGCCTTGAAAAATTAAAAATGCTGCTCGACAGCTAAGAACTAATTCTGTTAAGGAGGTGCTCATCATGGCGGTACCGAAGAGAAAGGTTTCTAAAGCAAGAAAAAATACAAGACGTTCCA
>JAFSDS010000075.1 GCA_017436125.1 Oscillospiraceae bacterium
TCACCTTCTTCAGAAACATAGTTCACCTCGATATTTACATTACCGGAAACGGTATCCGTTCCGTTTTCAGAAAAAACCGGGGATTTTACTGTTTTTGCGGTGTATCTTAAAATTTTCATAACATCGGGAAAATAATCCGGCAGAATCATCGAACATTCCACCGGAAGAACAGCCTTTTTCTCTTCAGAATTTTCCAGACAGAATACCTTTTTGGTGCTGACATCAAAATCCATAAAAATTCCTCTCCTTTTCGTTTTCTTCTCAACTCTATGCAAGGGAATTTTATTTTAGAACAAATAAAAAAAGAGCGGCTCTTCCGCTCTTTTTCTTTTTATATTTCAGCCGTATGCATGGCTATTCCCGCATCCGTTATATCGATTATACCGTAGCTCGGTCCGCCGCTTCTGGGCCTTTTACAGCTTCCGGGGTTCATTATATAAAGTCCGTCGTCATAATCCGTCATCGCAACATGAGTATGACCGAAAAGAAGGATATCCGCCTCGTTTTTTCTTGCATAAAGCTTTGCTATATTAAGGTCATCCTTTACTCCAAATCTTGCGCCATGTGTGAAAAATATCTTTTTTCCCGCAAAGGTTATGATATCGTAATCGGGCCTGTCCGTTCCCCAATCGCAGTTTCCGGAAACAAAATATATTTTTTTATCATTATATACATATTGAATAAGTTCAAGTTCTCTTTCCCCGTCACCAAGGTGGATAAAGATATCTCCGTTATCCTTATGACGTTCCATTATTTTTTCAAGAACGTCATAGTCACCGTGACTGTCTGAAAAAACGACTGCACGCATCTTTCAAGAAAACCTCCTTTTACGGAATATTGCAAAATCCTTTTTCATATTTTTTATTATATTCCGTTTTTGTTTCCGATACAATACGGAAAATCATTTTATTACGAAAGGCGGAAAACGACACTATGAATTTTAATCTTACTCCCGAACAGCAAAATGCCCTTCTTGATGCCGCAAGCAAAAAACTCGGCATCAGCAAGGATAAGCTTGAAAGTGCCGCAAAAAACAACGATCTTGGCGTTTTCGGAAAAATATCCTCTCCCACCATACAGCACTATGCAAACAGCCCAAAGGAACTTGAGCGTTTTCTTTCCGATCCGAAAAACCAGGCCATCATCAAAAAACTGATTGGAGGCGGCTGATATGCCGGATCTTTCGGAACAGCTTTCCGCCATACTTCAAAACCCGGAAGCACAGCAGAATATAAGGGCGATGCTCTCTTCCCTTCAGGGGGGAACAAATTCTCCTCCGGAACAAAATTCATCACCTGCTTTTGATTTTTCCTCCCTTTTCGGGCAAAATCAGCCGCACCAAAATCCTGCGCCGCAAATGCCGGAAATCGACATAAATATGCTGATGAAGCTTCAGGGGATTTTTTCAAAAATGTCCTGCGATGATAACAACGTAAGCCTTTTGCGCGCATTAAAACCCCATCTTCGCCGTCCGGAAAAAATCGATGATGCCATACATATCCTTCAGCTTATGAGCATTTTGCCCGCCCTTGGCGAAAGCGGAATTTTCGGAGGTGGTTTCCGCTGAAGTGGCACCATAACGATTATTCCGAGGAGGCAATTTCAGAAATGCAGAAAGAAGCCGAACAGCGCGTTCGAGAAATGCAGTCAAGAGCAAGGCTTTTGGGAAAGGAACAGCCGGTTTTTCAAAATCATCCTTCGCCGCGTTTTCAAAATCCGCCATCTGACCCTATTCAAAATATCTCCGGTATTTTTGAAAAAATGGACAGTGATACCCTGCTCATCCTTGCTCTTTTATGGATACTTTATAATGAAAAAGCGGATTCAAAACTTTTGCTTGCGCTTTTATATCTTTTGCTCTAAAAAAAGCCCCGTTCTTTCTGAACAGGGCTTATATTTTATTCTTTTCCGATATATACAACAGCACAGGCACCGGGACCTATATGGGTACCGATTACCGCGCCGACGGGGATTATTCTGTTTTCCGGAACAGAAACGCCGATTTTTTCAAGGCGCTCTCTCAATATTTCGCCGTTTTTGCGGTCTTCCGTAAACATTACATAGAAAGGAAAATCTTCGTCCGGCATATCTTTTTCAACATGTTTTACAACAAAATCAATGCCTTTGGATATTCCCATGGTCTTTGCCGGAATCTCTGCCTTTCCCTCTTTGCTAACATGCATTATAGGTTTTATATGAGCGATACTTCCGATTTTATAAACAGTGCTGGAAATTCTTCCTCCCCTATGAAGATATTCAAGAGTATCCATAACTGTATAGAGAACGACCCTTGAACGAAGAGCGGAGATTTTTTCAACTATTTCTTTTGCAGAAACACCCTCATCGCGAAGGCGGACGGCATATTCAACTATCATTCTTTCGCCGCCGGTTCCGTTAAGGCTGTCAACAACATAACATCTGTCATAACATGCAAGTTCTTTTGTTGCAACAACGCTCTGGTATGTTCCGCTTAGTCCGGAGGAAATGGTGACTATGATAACATCATCGCCGTTTTCTCTTGCCTCGTCGATTATATCAAGATAATCCTGGGGTGAAGGCTGGGAAGTCCTCGGCATTTCCTTTTCGGATCTGAGCAGTTCATAAAAATGCTCTTTCGTAAGGTCGATATTTTCTTTATATTCCCTATCGCCGAAAATAACGGAAAGCGGAACACAATCTATATTTTTTTCTTTAAGTTCCCAGGGCTCAAAATCCGCCGCAGAATCCGCAACAATTCTTATCAAGTCAAATTCACTCCAATTTGTTTTCTCAACAATAGTTTACAATAGTTTTGGTTTAAAAACAATAACAAATTATCATAATCCTGTTAAAAGTTATAAAAAAACCTGTCTTGAAGTTTTCAAAACAGGTTTTTTCTTATTTTCTGAAGCAAAAAACATTATCTATTTCATCATCCCAAAATGCTTCGTATGCTCTCCGGTACATTGCCCTTGCATGAATGCGGTCATGCCAGATAAAGCGGCGCAAAAGCTTGCGCAGTGACCATTCCTCACCGTAGCTTCCGTCAAAAACCTTGTTTTCAAGAAAGCCCTCCTGTTTTTCAAGAGCGGCAAAACCAGCGGAACGGCAGGAAAGGATGTCCGGTCCGTTTTCTGCGTCAACGCCTATTTCTCCGAAATAATAAGCATTTACTTTCATGGTGTGGTCATACATTTCTTTTGCCGTTGCGGGAACTTTTCCGTAAAAAGTATCCCTTTCCGGAACGATCCTCATATTTTTATCCGGAACGGAATCATAAAGCCTTTCAAAATCCATTGCAGAACGAAGAGCAAGAATTTTAAGCTTTGTATATTCCTCTTTTGTAAGGGGCTCTTTTTCGGAATCAAAGATAATGTCCGAATCCGCATCGCATACCCGAAGGTCACTTTTCTTTTCCTGAACAAGCTCTATCTCTATGGAAAAATCCGTTTCCGCCTCTCCGTTTACCCAAAGAAGCCAGCTTTCTATCTCCTTTTTGAATTTTGCAACGGCATTTTCATAATTTCTTCCACGGACAAAAGCACCGGGGAAATTTTCCGCATAAACAATGCAGCCGTCGTCGTTATATTCAGAAACAGCTTTTATAAGCATATCTTCGCCTCCGAAGCAATAAAATACATATAAATAATATCACAGTTTTATTTTATCATCAACTTATTAATTTTTTAATTTAAATTCTGCACAAATTTTTTCACTGCAAATGTAAATATTTTTCACTACCCTCGTTTATTAAAAAACTTGAAATTACTATATAAAAATTATATAATAAACCCGTAAAAAAATGTTTTTCAGCCTTTTCGGCTGATTGATACAATATAGAATGGAGCGTGGCTGTAAATGAAAGTTATTATTAAAAACGACTATGACGAAATGTGCGCCTGGGCAGCTTTGCATATTGCCGACGCAATCAATAGCCATAATTCCGACCGTCCCTTTATCCTCGGGCTCCCCACAGGGTCTTCTCCCATTGGCGTTTATAAGAGACTTATCGAAATGAATAAGGAAGGAAAAGTTTCTTTTAAAAACGTCGTTACCTTCAATATGGATGAATATGTCGGCCTTCCTAAAGAGCATGACCAGAGCTATTGGTATTTTATGCACGACAATTTCTTCGATCATATCGATATTCCTGCGGAAAACATCAATATTCTCAACGGCATGGCAGAAGATCCCGAAGAGGAATGCAGAGCCTATGAAGAAAAAATCGCATCCTACGGCGGCGTTGATCTTTTCCTCGGCGGCTGCGGCGTTGACGGTCATATCGCATTCAACGAACCTTTTACTTCCCTTGTATCCCGTACCGGTGTTCGCGCTCTTACCGAAGATACAAGAATCGTAAACTCCCGCTTTTTTGATAACGACCCGGAAAAAGTTCCGAAAACCGCTCTTTCCGTCGGCGTCGGCACCGTATGCGATTCAAAGCAAGTTCTTCTTCTTATAAACGGTCATAATAAGGCCCGGGCCCTTCGCCACTGTGTTGAAGGCGGCGTTGATCACGCCTGGACCATCAGCGCTCTTCAGATGCATAAGGATGCGATCATCGCCTGTGACGAATCTGCCTGCGGCGAACTTAAAGTCGATACTTATAAATATTTTAAAGAGATCTATAAAAACGAAAAATAAACAGCAAAACAAAAATCCCCTCCGACGGAGGGGATTTTTTTATTTTACAATTAAAAAGCTTCAACTTCTGCTCTGTCTGGAATGGAGGGTGATGCTCCGGGTCTTGTTACCGCAATGGCAGAGGCTTTTGCGGCAAGCTCCATGGCTTTTTCCGGCGGCATTCCTTCCATTATTCCCGCAACAAAATATCCTGTATAGGTATCTCCTGCGGCAGTTGTATCCACCGCATCAACTGAAAATGCCTTTTGAAAAACCGCTTTTTCAGCATTTTTATAGAACGAACCTTTTTTGCCCATGGTGAGCACGATATCCGTTTTGGGATACTTTTCAAAAAGTTCCGCCGCGGCTTTTTCGCCATCGGTGACCTCTTTTCCAAGTATTTTTTCCGCTTCAATTTCGTTCAGAATAAGTATATCAGCTTTCCCAAGTTCCATCTTGAGCAGCGTTTCATCAATGGGCGAAGGGTTGAGCACGACGGTCATTCCTTTTTCTTTTCCCGTGCTCAAAATATATTCAAGTTCGCTTATCTCGTTTTGTAAAACGAGCACGTCGCCTTTTTCAAAATTCAAAAAAACTTTATCCGCCTGTTCTTTTGTTATGGAACGGTTTGCTCCGCCGAAAAGAAGGATGCAGTTATCGCCGTCAACACTGTTCTGAATTATAGCGTGGCCGATACGAACTTCCTTTTTAACATCAACAAAGGATGTATCGACTCCGGCGGCAGAGAGTTCATCAATAAGAAATCTTCCCTCTTCGCCTATGGCGCCTGCATGATATGTTTCTGCGCCGGCTTTTGAAAGAGCGGCGGATTGATTAAGGCCCTTTCCCCCGCTGAAAACTTTAAGATCCGCGGAAGAAAGAGTTTCTCCTTTTGCAACAAAATGGTCGACCTTATATGTATAGTCTATATTCAGCGAACCGAAACAGAGAACTTTCATTTTATTCATCCTCTCAGTCATAAAGGCGAAGGTTTTCCTCAATTATATCCCAGAAGCGTTCAACGTCGATATCCATTGCAACGTCTGCGGTATGAGGAAGTCCAAGATAATCGAAGATATCGCAGTTTGTTCTTCCGTAGGAATCGGAAGAACGGATGTCGATACGAACATTCATGGGTTTTACTTTAAGAACGGAAGGATCAATGAGGTATGCGATAGTTATAGGGTCATGAAGAGGGCCTCCCTCCCAGCCGAATGTTTCCTTCTGGGTCTTGCAAAAATGCGCCATAAGGTCAACAAAAAGCTTTGACGCGCGGTTATTGATCTTTGCCATGCGTTCAACGATTTTGGGATAGCAAAGGGCCCGTCTTGTTACGTCAAGGCCAACCATGGTCATAGGAACACCCGCCGTAAAGCATACATAAGCCGCTTCCGCATCCGCAACGATGTTGAATTCCGCCGCGGGGGTTACGTTTCCGTTTCCGTAAGAACCGCCCATAAGAACTATCTGTTTTATCTTTTCGGCTATCTTCGGTTCCATTCTAAGCGCCATGGCAAGGTTTGTCATAGGGCCCGTGGTAACAACGGTGATATCCCCGTCGGATTCCATAAGTGTACGGATGATATAATTTACCGCATGCTCCGGCTCTGCTTTTCTTTCAAGAGGAGGAAAAACCGGACCGTCAAGTCCGCTTTCGCCGTGAATATCTCTTGCAACGATTTTTTTGCGGACCATAGGCTCACAGCAGCCGCCGTAAACCGGAACATCGATTCCAAGATGCTGTGTAATATTAAGCGCATTGCGCACGGTTTTATCAAGGGTCTGGTTTCCGGAAACAATGGTGATACCAAGAAGCTCTATGGCAGGGTTTTTTCCGGCAAGGGTTATTGCAACAGCGTCGTCGTGACCCGGGTCACAGTCAAGAATGATTTTTATTTTTTCCATAACTATTAACTCCGCTTATTTATAATTATATTATAACTTTTATCAAAAATATTGCAATATAAAAAACGCTCCGCAGCTTTTGCTGCGTAGCGTTTTTGACTGTTAATCAGCGTGAGTTATAATCCCTTGTACCTTAAATGAAAGGAAACAACAAATCAGAAAAGACCGGTGATTTTTCCGTTCTCATCAACGTCGATTCTTTCTGCTGCAGGAACTTTGGGAAGACCGGGCATGGTAAGGATATCACCGGTAAGAACTACGATGAAACCTGCACCAGCGGAAATTTTTACGTTTTTAATAGTTACTTTAAAGCCTTCCGGTGCACCGAGTTTGGTAGGATCATCGGAGAAGCTGTACTGGGTTTTTGCAATGCAAACGGGAACATTATCGTAACCAAGCTTGGTGAGCTGTTCGATCTGTTTCTTTGCGTTGGGCATAATGGTGATTCCGTCGCCGCCGTAAACTTTTTTAACAACGGATTCGATTTTTTCTTCGATGGAGCAGTCAAGACCATAGGAGAAAGTGAAATCGCCTTTTTCTTCTTCGCAAAGACGAACAACTTCTTTTGCAAGAGCTTCGCCGCCTTTGCCGCCTTCTGCCCAAACGGTGGAAAGAACAACGTTTACGCCGAGTTCTTTGCATTTTTCGATGATGAAGTTAACTTCGTTATCGGTATCGGTGGGGAAACGGTTTACTGCAACAACGCAGGGAAGTTTATATACGTTTTTGATGTTGGAAACGTGGCGGAGAAGGTTCGGGATACCTTTTTCAAGAGCTGCAAGATCCTCAAAGCCAAGTTCTTTTTTATCGCGGCCGCCATGCATTTTAAGAGCGCGGATAGTTGCTACGATAACGACTGCATCGGGGGTAAGACCCGCCATGCGGCATTTGATATCGAGGAATTTTTCTGCGCCAAGGTCTGCGCCAAAGCCTGCTTCGGTAACGGTATAATCGCCCATTTTAAGAGCAAGTTTGGTTGCCATAACGGAGTTGCATCCATGAGCGATATTTGCGAAAGGTCCGCCGTGAACAAATGCAGGGGTGCCTTCAAGGGTCTGAACAAGGTTCGGTTTGATGGCATCTTTAAGAAGAGCGGTCATTGCGCCGGCTGCGTTAAGCTGGCCGCAGGTTACGGGTTTATCATCATAGGTATAGCCGACGATAATTCTGGAAAGGCGCTCTTTAAGGTCGGTGATGGAGTTGGAAAGGCAAAGAACAGCCATGATTTCGCTTGCAACGGTGATATCAAAACCGTCTTCACGGGGAACACCGTTTGCTTTGCCGCCCATACCGTCAACAACAAAACGGAGCTGGCGGTCATTCATATCAACGCAGCGTTTCCAGGTAATTTTGCGAACATCGATTCCAAGAGCGTTGCCCTGCTGGATATGGTTATCAAGCATTGCCGCAAGAAGGTTGTTTGCTGCACCGATTGCATGGAAGTCGCCGGTAAAATGGAGGTTGATATCTTCCATCGGAACAACCTGTGCATAGCCGCCGCCTGCTGCGCCGCCTTTAACACCGAAAACCGGTCCAAGGGAAGGTTCGCGAAGAGCAACGGTAACGTCTTTACCGATTCTCTTAAGACCGTCGGCAAGGCCAACGGTGGTGGTAGTTTTGCCTTCACCTGCAGGAGTAGGAGAAATCGCGGTTACGAGAATGAGTTTTCCGTTTTCGCGGTCGGTTTCAGCAAGAAGCTTAGGATCGATTTTTGCTTTATATTTGCCGTACTGTTCGAGATATTTCTCGTCAACGTGTGCGAGCTTTGCAATCTCGGTAATAGGCTTCATCTCGCAAGCCTGGGCGATCTCAATATCGGTTTTGAATTCCATTGGTATCATCCTCCTATATAAAAATTAATTATTTAAAATATTTTACCGCAGCCTCAAACATACGGATATCATATTCACCCGGAACGTTTGCATAAAGGTTGGAGCCAATACGTTCTGCATGTCCCATCTTACCGAATACACGGCCATCCGGAGAAGTTATACCCTCAATGGCATAAAGGGAATCGTTGGGGTTAAAGCGAACATCGCCGGTTGCGTTGCCCTCAAGGTCAACGTACTGGGTTGCGATCTGGCCGTTTTCGGCAAGTTTACGGATAAGTTCTTCGCTTGCAAGGAATCTGCCCTCACCGTGAGAAATCGGAACGGTGTAAACATCGCCCACATTGGTAAGAGAGAGCCACGGGGATTTGTTGGATGCGATTCTTGTATGAACGATTCTGGACTGGTGGCGGTCAATGGTGTTGAAGGTAAGAGTAGGACAGTTTTCATCGGTGTCGATGATTTTTCCGTAAGGAACAAGTCCAAGTTTGATAAGAGCCTGGAAACCGTTGCAGATACCGCAGATAAGTCCTTCACGGTTATCAAGAAGATCGGTTACGCCTTCTTTGATAAGTCCGTTGCGGAAAAACGCAGTGATGAATTTTGCGGAACCATCGGGTTCGTCGCCGCCGGAAAAACCGCCGGGAATAAAGATCATCTGGGATTCTTTGATTTTTTCTGCAAAAGCTTCAATGCTTCTGTGGATTCCTTCCGCAGAAAGGTTGTTGATTACCATGATTTCAGGTTCTGCACCTGCATCGGCAACGGCTTTTGCACTGTCAAATTCGCAGTTTGTGCCCGGGAATGCAGGGATAAGAACTTTCGGTTTTGCAACTTTAATTGCAGGTGCTTTCCATTCGCTTACGCTGTAATTAAAGTTTTCCATGGGAGAATTGCTGTTCGGAATATTGCAGGCAAAAACGCTTTCAAGTTTGCCTTCATAAATACCGAGCATTTCGCAAAGGCAAAGTTTTTCTTCGCCAAGAACAAGGGCTTTTTCTTCGGTTGTTTCACCAAGAACACGTTCGCCCACATCTTCGGTAACTTCAAGAACGAATGCGCCATAGGAATATCCAAAGAGCTCTTCGACTGTAACATCATCTGCATATTTAAAACCGATGGAGTTGCCGAAGCACATTTTCATAACAGCTTCCGCAATTCCGCCGATTCCGGGGGTATAGCCTGCAACGGCTTTTCCGTTGCGGAAAAGTTCGGTAACTTTATTGAAAACCGCAAGAAGGCTTTCGGTTTCCGGAAGTCCGTTTTCATCATATTCCGGTTTAAGAACTATTACCTTATGGCCGGCTTCCTTAAATTCAGGGGAAACAACCTCGGTTGCCTTGCCTGTAGTTACGGCAAAAGAAACAAGCGTGGGCGGAACATGAATATCCTCAAAAGTACCGCTCATGGAGTCCTTGCCGCCAATGGCGCCGATTCCGAGGTTTTTCTGTGCTTCAAATGCACCAAGAAGTGCAGAAAGGGGTTTGCCCCAGCGTTTGGAATCTTTTCCGAGTTTTTCAAAATATTCCTGGAAGGTGAGGTAAACGTCTTCGAAGGAAGCGCCGGTTGCAACAAGCTTCGCGGCAGATTCAACTACTGCGAGATATGCTCCGTGATAGGGGCTCTGTTCGGTGATGAAGGGGTTATAACCCCAGGACATATAAGAACAATCGTCGGTGTGTTTTTTCTCAACGGAGATCTTCTGGACCATTGCCTGAATGGGAGTGATCTGATTTTTTCCGCCAAAAGGCATAAGAACGGTGCCTGCACCGATGGTGGAGTCAAATCTTTCGGAAAGTCCGCGTTTTGAACAAACATTAAGGTCGCCCGCAAGAGCTTTATAATTTTCTGTGAAAGTTCCGGTTACTTTTTTCGGTTCAAAGCTTGGTTTTGCGGCAACAACATCAATATGTTTTTCCGCACCGTTGGAATCAAGAAATGCCCTGCTTACATCAACGATAGTTTTACCGTTCCAGTTCATAACAAGTCGCGGTTCTTCGGTAACAACGGCTACCTTTGTTGCGGAAAGATTTTCTTTTTCTGCAAGAGCAAGGAATTTTTCAAGATTTTCAGCTTCGATAACAACTGCCATTCTTTCCTGAGATTCGGAAATGGCAAGTTCGGTGCCGTCAAGGCCTTCATATTTTTTCGGAACAGCATTAAGGTCGATGTTAAGGCCGTCCGCAAGTTCGCCGATGGCAACGGAAACACCGCCCGCGCCAAAGTCGTTGCAGCGCTTGATCATGCGGCAGGCTTCATAATTGCGGAAAAGACGCTGGAGTTTTCTTTCTTCGGGAGCGTTACCTTTCTGAACTTCCGCACCGCAGCTTTCAAGAGATTTTGAAGTATGGGATTTTGAAGAACCGGTTGCACCGCCGCAGCCATCGCGTCCGGTTGCACCGCCGAGAAGAATTACGATATCGCCGGGGCAAGGTCTTTCTCTGCGAACATTTTCCTGGGGAGCAGCAGCAATTACTGCGCCGATCTCCATGCGTTTTGCCGCATATCCGTCGTGATAGATTTCGTCAACGATTCCGGTTGCAAGACCGATCTGGTTACCGTAGGAAGAATAGCCTGCGGCAGCGGTGGTGACGATTTTTCTCTGGGGAAGCTTGCCTTTGATGGTTTCGCTTACGGGTTTAAGAGGATCTGCCGCACCGGTAAGACGCATTGCACCATAAACATAAGAACGTCCGGAAAGCGGATCGCGGATCGCGCCGCCGACGCAGGTTGCCGCTCCGCCGAAAGGTTCAATTTCGGTGGGGTGGTTATGGGTCTCATTTTTGAAAAGAAGGAGCCAGGGCTCTTTTTTGCCGTCGGCTTCAATTTCAATTTTAACAGTGCAGGCGTTGATCTCTTCGGATTCATCAAGTTTATCGAGTTTTCCGTGTTTTTTAAGATATTTTACCGCAAGGGTGCCGATATCCATAAGGCATACCGGTTTTTTACGGCCAAGTTCTTCGCGGGTGGCAATATAATCGTCATAAGCCTTCTGAAGAAGCTCGTCCTCAAATTTAACGGAATCGATGGTGGTATTAAAAGTGGTGTGGCGGCAATGGTCTGACCAATAGGTATCGATCATGCGGATTTCGGTGATGGTGGGGTCGCGGTCTTCGCTGCGGAAATATTCCTGGCAGAACTCAAGATCGTCCGCATCCATGGCAAGACCGTATTTTTCAACAAAGGCCTCAACCTCTTCCCTTTTAAGATTGCAAAAACCTTCAAGGGTTGCAACCTCGGTAGGAATAGTGTATTCAATTGCAAGGGTTTCTGGCTTTTCAAAACCGGCTTCCCTTGATTCAACGGGGTTGATGACGTATTTTTTGATTTCTGTAATTTCAGAATCGGAAAGTTCACCGTAAAGAGCATAAACTTTTGCGGTGCGGATAGTGGGTCTTTCGCCCTGAGAGATTATCTGGATGCACTGTGCAGCAGAATCCGCTCTCTGGTCAAACTGACCGGGAAGATATTCAACCGCAAAAGCAACAGCACCGGAAAGATCGATATCGTCGGAAACGATATCAAGCTGAGGTTCTGAAAAAACATATTTTTTCGCGTAATCAAAAAGTTCTTCGGTGATATTTTCCGCATCATAACGGTTTATAACGCGGACATCGGTAAGATCTTTAATTCCGAGAAGGGTTACTGCATCATTGAAAAGGGCTTTTGCTTCGTTTGCAAGTTCCTTTTTCTTTTCAACAAAAACACGATATACCAAGGTAATTATTCCTCCTTTGCTGCAAGGGCACGTGCGCCGATATCATGGCGATAGAACGCATTGTCAAAGTGGATTTTTTCAACAAGGCCATAGGATGCTTTGATTGCTTCGGGAAGAGTGTCTTCAACAGCGGTTACGCCGAGGACTCTTCCGCCGGAGGTTACGAGTTTTCCTTCCTTAAGGGCGCCGCCGGCAACATATACGTTTTCGGCAACCTCTTCGGGAATGGTGATTTCATAACCTTTTTCATAATGCTCCGGATATCCTTCGGAAGCCATGATTACGCAGCAGGCGTTTTTATTGCTGAATTTTACTTCGATTTCAGAAAGACGTTCCTCGGTAACGGCCTTCATAACGGTGAGAAGGTCGCTTTCAAGAAGAGGAAGAACAACCTGGGTTTCCGGATCACCAAAGCGGCAGTTATATTCAATAACTTTCGGGCCTTTGGGGGTGAGCATAAGTCCGAAATAGAGACAACCTTTAAAAGTTCTGCCTTCGGCATTCATTGCGTTAATGGTGGGAAGGAAGATTTTTTCCATGCACTCTTCAGCAACAGCTTCGGTGTAATAAGGGTTCGGAGCAACGGTTCCCATGCCGCCGGTGTTAAGGCCGCTGTCGTTGTCATGGGCGCGTTTGTGGTCCATGGAAGAAATCATCGGAACAACGGTTTTGCCGTCGGTGAAGGAAAGAACGGAAACTTCAGGTCCGGTAAGGAATTCTTCGATTACGATATTATCGCCGCTTTTTCCGAAAACTTTGTCCTCCATCATGGAACGGACAGCTTCTTTTGCGGCATCGCGGGTTTCTGCAATGATTACACCTTTTCCAAGGGCAAGGCCGTCCGCTTTGATAACAGTGGGGATAGGAGCTGTTTCGAGATATTCAAGAGCAGCATTCATGTCATTGAATACTTCATACTCCGCGGTGGGAATGCCGTATTTTTTCATAAGGTCTTTGGAAAAAACCTTGCTGCCTTCAATGATTGCTGCGTTTGCTCTGGGTCCAAAGCAAGGGATGCCCTTAGCTTCAAGTGCATCAACAGCACCGAGAACGAGCGGGTCATCCGGGGCAACTATTGCATAGTCAACTTTATGCTCAAGGGCAAAATCAACGATAGCGTCGATATCCTTTGCGCCTATGGGTGCGCATTCGGCATCGGCGGCAATGCCGCCGTTGCCGGGAAGAGCATAAATTTTGGTAACTTCTTTATTTTCTTTGATTTTTTTGATTATGGCGTGTTCGCGGCCGCCGCCGCCAACTACTAAAACTTCCATAAAACTGCCTCCGTAAAAGGATTCTTATTAGTGGTGGAAGAGGCGCATGCCGGTGAATGCCATTACCATGTCGTATTTGTTGCAGCAATCGATAACTGCGTCGTCACGAATGGAGCCGCCGGGTTCTGCGATGTATTTTACGCCGCTGCGTTTTGCTCTTTCAATGTTGTCACTGAAGGGGAAGAATGCGTCGGAACCAAGTGCAACGCCTTCTTTGGTTGCAAGGTATGCTTTTGCTTCTTCGTCAGTAAGAGGAGCAGGCTGTTCGGTAAAATATTTCTGCCAGTTGCCGTCTGCGCAAACGTCTTCTTCGTTTTTGTTGATGTAGCCGTCGATAACGTTGTCGCGTTCAGGTCTGCCAAGTTCCGGTTTGAAGGGAAGATTAAGAACTTTTTCGTGCTGACGGAGGAACCAGGTGTCTGCTTTGGTGCCTGCAAGGCGAGTGCAGTGGATTCTGGACTGCTGGCCTGCGCCAACGCCGATAGCCTGTCCGTCAACAGCATAGCAAACGGAGTTGGACTGAGTATATTTAAGGGTGATGAGTGCGATGACAAGGTCGCGAACTGCAGATTCGGGCATATCTTTGTTTTCGGTTACGATGTTTTTAAGAAGGTCTGCATCGATTTTGAAGTTGTTTCTGCCCTGTTCAAAAGTAATGCCGAAAACATGTTTGTGCTCGGTAACTTCCGGAACGTAATCGGGGTCGATTTTAACGATGTTGTATCCGCCTTTGCGTTTGGATTTAAGGATCTCGAGTGCTTCAGGCTCATAACCGGGAGCGATAACGCCGTCGGAAACTTCGCGTTTGATCATTTTTGCGGTGGTAACGTCGCAAACGTCAGAAAGAGCGACCCAGTCACCGAAAGAACTCATTCTGTCGGTGCCGCGGGCTCTTGCGTATGCGCATGCAAGAGGAGATTCGTCAAGACCTTCGATATCGTCAACAAAGCAGGCTTTTTTAAGGTCGTCGGAAAGCGGAATGCCAACTGCTGCGGAAGTGGGGCTTACGTGTTTGAAGGAGGTTACTGCGGGCATGCCAAGAGCTTCTTTGATTTCTTTAACAAGCTGCCAGCTGTTGAATGCATCAAGGAAGTTGATGAATCCGGGGCGGCCGTTAAGGATCTCAATAGGAAGATCTTCGCCGTTGTCCATAAAAATTCTGGAAGGTTTCTGGTTGGGGTTGCAGCCGTATTTGAGTTCAAATTCTTTCATCGTTCGCTTGCTCCTTTATATCATTTATTTTTGTTGATAAGTCTGTTTTCTTCTTCGCCGGTTGCAAGGTCAACATAGCGAACGTAAAGGGAAATTTTGTTATCTTCGTTAAGTGCGTTCCAAAGGGATTCGGTGAATTCATCGATATCATCCGGAATTGCAACTCTTTCGGGTTCGCCCTGGAAGGTGGGAATGGGGTTTCCGTCACAAACATAGGTGTGGATGAAATGGCCGAGTCCGGGAAGCGCGGGATAATCAAAAGTATAGCGGTTGCAGGCGGTTCCTTCTGCGTCTGCGGATTTGAGAATGCTCATCTGATAGGAGAAATCTCCGCAGCAGAAAGTTGCCATACCGCTGATTCTGGGGGTAAGGTTCGGAGCGTCCGGTTCAAATTCGCGGGTTGCAAGGCTTCCGCTGAAGGTGCCGCCGCATTTGATGCCGTTATAAATGGTGTCGGTCTGGTCGCCGTTGGTAACAATAAGTTTGTTGCCGATTTTGCGAAGTGCGGCATAGATGATAAGGCTCGGGTCCTGAACTTTGGAAGCATCAAAAGGTTCGGTAAAAAGTGCCTCGTCGCGTTCAACAAAAACGCGGTTGCGGCTGTTTGCGCTTCTGCCCATGATGAAATAGGCAATGGCGGCTTTTTTTGCATCGGCGGTTTTGCCGATTACGATTCCGCGGCCGACATAGGCGTTGTCTTTAATAAGTTCGGCAATGTCATTGATTTTGTAAATGTCCATAATCTTTTTCCTCTCTTTATTCCGAAATAATTTTTGCACAAACTTTTTCAACCGAAAGCGGAAGGATCTTCCATTCGGCAAGGCGCATAACGCGCTTCTGGAGGGTTTCGGGGGTATCGTTTTCGCGGATATTGACCGCTTTCTGCATGATAATTTCGCCGCCGTCGGGGATTTCGTTTACGAAATGAACGGTTGCGCCGGTAACTTTAACGCCGTATGCAAGTGCTGCTTCATGAACATGAAGTCCATAAAAACCTTTTCCGCAGAAGGAAGGGATAAGAGCGGGATGCACGTTGATTATTCTTTTGGGATAATCTTTTGTAAAATTCTCGCTCAAAATTGCCATAAATCCCGCAAGAACAATTATCTCTATTCCGTTTTCTGTAAGAAGATCTTTTATCTTCTGTTCAAAAGCTTCGGCGGAACCAAGTTCCTTTTTAAGAACAACAGCTGTTTTTATTCCGGCTTTTGATGCTCTTTCAAGAGCAAAAGCGTTCGCATTGTTTGCTATAACAAGTTCGATTTTGCCGCTTTTGATGATGCCGCTGTTTTGAGCATCGATCAAAGCCTGGAGATTTGTTCCGCCGCCGGAAACGAGCACGGCGATTTTTACCGGGTTTTCACGCATTTTTCGGTTCCCCTTTTCCAAGAATATTGAGAATGGGCATTGCCATTCCGCCGATGGAGTTTCCGATAACAACAACAGCAAGATAGATTATGGAATCAAGATTGATGATGCCGGATGCTCCGAAATAAAACATATTCGCAATAGAATGTTCAAATCCGCTGAGGATAAAAACAGGTACGCAAAAGAAAATTCCCGCAAGGGTGTTTTTTTCGCGATAGGTGCTCACGGCCATATACATGAGCACGCCGCAGAAAAACGCTCTGATAAGGGTCTGAAGAGGATCCTGACCAAGCTTTGCTTCGCAGATGGTTTTTGCCGCCTCGCCAAGGGCGGGATTTGCGAAGCTGACGGCATAGCCGAGAGAAATGGTCGAAATGATGTTTCCCAAAAGTCCGCAAAGGAGGATTTTAAAAGCTTCCTTATCGTGTTTTTCGGGAAGATATCCAACTTTTCCGGTGAAAAGAGAATATCCTTTAAGACAGATGCTCAAAAGCGCAACAGAAAAAAGAATAGCGCCGATGTATCTGTTTTCGCAGGCAAGAAAAACGCTTCCGCCTATTGCGATCATAATTCCGGCTTTAATGCCGTCGATAGTGAGTTTCAGCATATGGTGATTTTCTCCTCAGATTCTTCAATGGTACCGATGATGTAGGCATCCTCGCCGTTTTCTTTGAGCACAGAAAGAGCGGTTTCCGCATCCTCTGCAGAAACAACGATGCTCATGCCAACGCCCATATTGAAGGTGTTGAACATATCGTGCTCAGAAATTCCGCCCCGCTCCATAAGA
>JAFSDS010000001.1 GCA_017436125.1 Oscillospiraceae bacterium
ATTCTTTTCTTAATTTTGATAGCTTTTCACCAAATGTCATAATATTTCTCCTTATTTTTTTAAAGCTGTGTTGCTTGAATTATAGAACACTCAGCAAAAACATACCACCAATTTGCCGTTTCCAAATGTAAACTTCAGGTTGCGTTGCAAAAATTACAAAGATATATGAACTCATCCGCAAATTCTTATTTATCGTTCAGTTTACTTTATCATATTTTTCGGCCTGCATCAATATTTAGTGAAACTGCCAAAGATGTAACCCGTCAGTCCAAAAGTAAATTGGGACGAAAAAAGCCCTCGGTTGCAAAAATCCCTTTATTATGTTATATTATTAAATTAGGCAAATAGTATCATGAAAGGAGCGTTTTTAATGGACGTCAAAATCGGCGACATACTTCTTATGAAGAAAAATCATCCCTGCGGCTGCGCAAGGTTTATTGTTTTGCGCTCCGGAATGGATTTCAAGCTCAGATGCGAAAAATGCGGCCACGAGGTCGAAGTTCCCCGCAGCAAGGCGGAAAAAAATATCAAGCAGATAATCCGGGAGGTAGCTTCCGATGTTTGATAAACTGGAGGATATAGAAAGACGCTGGCGCCAGGCAGGGATGAGGCTTTATGAGCCGGAAGTTATAAACAATAACGAGCTTTATACCCAGCTTCTTAAAGATCAGCGTGACCTTGCGCCCATTGCGGAAAAATATCAGGAATATAAATCCGCAAAAGCCCATTTTGAGGAGGCGGAGGTCATCCTTGAGGAAGAAACGGACAGGGAACTGCGCGATATGGCAAAAGAACAGCTTGAGGAAAGCAAAAAAGCCATGGAAAGCTGTTATGATGAACTGAAGCTCCTTCTTATCCCGAAAGATCCGGACGATGACCGCTCCGTTATCATGGAGATCAGAAGCGGAACCGGCGGCGAAGAAGCAGCGCTTTTTGCGGCGGATCTTTACAGAAGCTATTCCATGTATGCGGATTCCAAGGGTTGGAAGATAGAAATAATCTATGCAAACGCAACGGAACTTGGCGGATATAAAGAAATATCCTATTCCGTTGAGGGCGAGGGCGTTTTCGGAAGATTCCGTTTTGAAAGCGGAACACATAGGGTCCAGCGCGTTCCGGTAACGGATTCTCAGGGAAAGATACAGACTTCCGCAGTAACCGTTGCGGTTCTTCCGGAGGCGGAAAACGTTGAGGTGGAAATCGACCCCAATGACCTTAAAATAGATACATTCCGTTCAAGCGGCGCCGGCGGCCAGCATATCAATAAAACAAGCTCCGCTATCCGCATCACCCATATCCCTACGGGTATGGTAGTTGAATGTCAGGACGAGCGAAGCCAGTATAAAAATAAAGATAAAGCCATGAAGGTCCTTCGCAGCAGGCTTTATGAACAAAAACAGCGAGCCGCGGACGAAAGCCGCGCCGCGGAAAGAAAAGCCCAGGTCGGAAGCGGCGATAGAAGCGAACGCATAAGAACATATAACTTTCCCCAGGGACGCGTTACCGACCACCGCATAGGACTTACCATTTATAAAATAGATTCCGTTATGAACGGTGGCCTTGATGAACTTATTGACCCGTTAAGAGCCCACGATCAGGCGGAAAAACTTCGCGGAGAAGAGGATTGACAAAGAAAAGAATGGAAACTTTGCTTTTTGATGCAAAAAACGAAGGCTCGATCGAAGCCGTTGCGAATATACTCAAAAACGGCGGGCTTGCAGCTATTCCGACGGAAACAGTCTATGGCCTTGCGGCAAACGCTTTTGATGCAGAAGCCTGTGCAAATATTTTCAAGGCAAAAGGCCGCCCGGGGGATAACCCTCTTATCGTCCATATCTGCAATATGGAAATGCTTTCCGATATTGTTGAGGAAGTTCCGGAAGGTGCGAAAAAGCTTGCGGAAAAATACTGGCCGGGCCCCCTCACCATGATAATGAAAAAAAGCGAAAAAATCCCGGATGTTACCAGTGCGGGACTGCCTTCCGTTGCGGTGCGTTTTCCGTCGCATCCTGTTGCAAGGGCGATAATTGAAAAATCCAAACTTCCATTGGCGGCACCTTCCGCCAACCTTTCCGGAAGCCCAAGCCCCACGACTTTTGAGCACTGTGTTCATGACCTTATGGGCAGGGTGGATGCCATAATCGACGGTGGAGCCTCCTCCGTGGGTGTTGAATCCACCATAATTTCCTTTGCGGGAGAAAAACCTGTGCTCCTTCGTCCCGGATACGTTACCCTTGAGCAGCTTCGTGAGGAACTGGGAGAAGTTGAAGTGTCCCATGCGGTGCTCGAAAAACTTGAGGAGGGCGAAAAAGTCCTTTCCCCGGGTATGAAATATAAGCACTATGCGCCAAAAGCAAAGGTAACGCTTATCAAAGCGGATTCCGAAGAATATATAAAATATGTGAATGAGCACGCCGGCGAGGGCGTTTTTGCCCTTTGCTTTGATGAGGAAGCGGAAAAACTGAACGTGAGCACCGTTTGCTACGGTTCTGAATTTTCCGATGCACAGCAGGCGGAACATATTTTTGATGCCCTCAGAAAAATCGACGAAAGCGGCGCGGAAAGAGTTTTTGCCCATTCACCAAAGGCGACCGGAATCGGCCTTGCGGTATATAACCGCCTTATAAGAGCGGCGGGATTTGACGTAATCGAGCTTTGACAGCATTTTGAGCACGACGGAAGGAGAATGATAGAATGTCGGTTGTAATCGGCCTTACCGGCCAGACAGGAGCCGGAAAAAGCTATGTTCGCGAAATGTTTTGGGAAAAAGGCGCGGCAGTTATCGACGCGGATTCCGTTTCCCACGATATTACAGAAAACAACATTGACTGCATTTACGACATAGTGAATCATTTTTCCTGCGCGGTGCTCAACGAAAAAGGAACCATAAACCGCAAAGCCCTTGGAAGAAGGGTTTTCTCCGATAAAAAGGAGCTTCTTGCCCTCAACAGACTTATTTTTCCCTATATCCGCGAAGCTATTGATGCGGAGGTTGAAAGATATAAGGCAGAAGGCAAAGAAGCAATCGTTATCGACGGCGCCACAATTATTGAAAGCGGATGCCTTAAAATCTGCGATATGCTCGTTGCCGTTACCGCGGATGAGGAAATTCGCAGAAAAAGGATAATGAGAAGAGATAAAATATCCGAAGAGGATGCCAAAAGACGCATCCTTGCCCAAAAGCCGGAGGAGTTTTATACCGAAAACGCAGATTTTACCATAGAAAACAACGGCAGCAGCGCCGAGGTTGAGCACGGAGTAAACCGCGTGCTCAAAAACTTGGTGAACATTAAAGAAAAAGTATCCGCGGAGGACTGAGTTTGGGAAAAGTTATAAAAACAGCCCTTTGCGGCATCTTGATAATAGGCTTTCTTGTGTTTGCCGGGGTGATGATGAACCATTCCACAAAGCTCATTGAGCATTGGGCATACCCGACTGAATACAGCGAAATTGTTGAGGAGAAATCCACGGAATACGGTGTTCCGCTTTCCGTAATATATGCCGTTATCCGGACGGAAAGCAATTTTGAGCCGGATGCCGAAAGCTGGGTTGGCGCAAGGGGCCTTATGCAGATAACAAAGGACGCCTATGAATGGATAGACTATTATCGCGGCCCAATCGGTGCTGAATGGAACGATATGTATGACCCGAAATATAATATCGATTACGGCGTCTGGCTGTTAAACTATCACTATAATAAATTCGGAGAATGGGAAACAGCCTTTGCCGCATATAATGCAGGTCCGAATGCCGTTGCAAAGTGGCTTGATAACCCGGAATATTCCTCTGACGGACGCACTCTTAATACCATTCCCTATGAAGAAACCTCAAAATACGTTGAAAAAGTCAGCGCATACCGAAAAGGCTATCAGAACGCCTACGGTTTTGACTGATTTTTATATAGGTCAAACAAAAAATGAACATAGAAAAGGAGAAACAACATGAGCGAAAAAGAAAAATCCGCAGGACAGCTTCTTAAAGAGAAACTTTTCCGCAGCCCGAAAAATGCAGGAAGCAGCCTTTCCGAAGAGGAAATCAAAGCAGCTTTCGATTACTGCGAACCCTATAAAGAGTTTATCAGCACCTGCAAAACCGAGCGCGAATTCATCGACTGGGTAATTCCGGTTCTTGAAAAAGAGGGATTTGTTCCCTTTGAAACCGGTAAAAAATACGTTGCAGGCGACAAAGTTTATATCAACAACCGCAACAAAGCTTTCATGTTTGCAAAAATCGGCAGAAAACCTCTTGAAGAGGGTATGCATATCGCCGCAGCGCATATCGATTCTCCCCGCCTTGACCTTAAACCCAATCCCCTTTATGAGGATCAGGAACTTGCACTTTTTAAAACCCATTATTACGGCGGCATCAAAAGATATCAGTGGACCGCAATGCCCCTTGCTCTTCACGGCGTTGTAATCAAAAAAGACGGAACTTCCGTAACCGTAACCGTTGGCGAATGTGACGACGAACCCGTATTCTGTGTTTCTGATCTTCTTCCTCATCTTGCAAAAGAACAGATGGACAGAAAACTCGGCGACGGAATCAAAGGCGAAGAACTCAACATCCTTGTTGGTTCCATGCCTTTCCGCGATGACGAAGTAAGCGAAAAAGTAAAACTCAACATCGCTTCCATCCTCTTTGAAAAATACGGAATTGTTGAAGAAGATTTCCAGTCCGCAGAGCTCACCATGGTTCCCGCAGGAAAAGCCCGCGATATCGGCTTTGACCGCGGCCTTATCGGTGCATACGGCCATGACGACAGGGTTTGCGCATACGGCGAACTTACCGGTATCCTTGCATCCGACCCGGAATATACCGCAGTAGCCTGCTTTGCAGACAAAGAAGAAACCGGCTCCGACGGCCCCACCGGCATGAACAGCAAAATGCTCTCCTATTTTGCAATGGACCTCGGCCGTCCCTATGGAATTCCCGGCCACGTTATTCTTGAAAACAGCAAATGCATTTCCGCAGACGTAAACGCAGCTGTTGACCCCACCTTCCCCCAGGTACATGAAAAAGGCAACGCAGCATACCTCAACTATGGTATTGTTGTTACCAAATACACCGGTTCCGGCGGCAAATATTCCACCAACGACTGCCCCGCAGAATTCTGTGCGGAAGTACGCGACATCTTTGACGGCGCAGAGGTTGTATGGCAGACCGGCGAACTTGGAAAAGTAAACGAAGGCGGCGGCGGCACTGTTGCAAAATATATTTCCCGCCTTGAAGTTGATACCATCGACGTTGGTGTTCCGCTTCTTTCCATGCACGCACCTATGGAAATCGCTGC
Organism: Oscillospiraceae bacterium; assembly: GCA_017436125.1. Classification (GTDB taxonomy): domain Bacteria; phylum Bacillota; class Clostridia; order Oscillospirales; family Ruminococcaceae; genus UMGS1668. The sequence continues at coordinate 5,291 of JAFSDS010000001.1, forward strand.
AAAAATCGATATCTATATGATGCACAAAGCTTCCGAAGCATTCTATAACGCAAAATAAAAACAAAAAGAAAAAGGCCCGCTTCATAAGCGGGCCTTTTTTTGTTTTCTCTGAAAATAATTCTAAAAATATATTGACAAATGTATTAGACGATTGTAAAATGAAATTGTGGTTAGACGAATGTAAAACGCTTTCAGAAAGAAAAGGGTGGTATAAAATGACTATCATGCTTAAAAGTTTGCGAAAAGGAAAAAGAATGACCCAGGAAAGACTTGCGAAAATCCTTCATATCTCGCAGACCACGGTCAGCAAATATGAAAGCGGAGAGATTTTTCCGGATCTTGAAACAACCGTTAAAATGGCGGATTTTTTTGGAGTGAGTCTTGACGACTTTATTATAAGATAAACAAAACACAACCTTTGATATTTAAATAGTGAAAGGGTGAGTTTTTATGAAAAAACTGTTTGTATTGATTTTAGCATTGCTGATGTTCTGCGCCTGCAGTGTGGAAGAACCGGCCATGGATGAACCGCAGAGTGAAGCGGAAAACGAACTCGGCGAAGGTTCAAGAGTTCTTGAAGGCTGCGTTTTTAAATCCGCCGATGAAAAATACGGAATCCAGAAAGACGGAAAAATCATCCTGCCCGCAACCTATGAAGAATTCAAAAGAGTCGGCAAACTCGGCGGAAAAATGTTCTATGCCCTTGGCTATAAAGACGGAACAAAAGCCTGGTTTGAATGGAACGAGGACGGAATGCTCATTGGAAAAGGCGAAACGGAAAGAACCCTCTATGATATTTTTGACCGCGACGGAAACATGCTCCTTTCTTTCCCTGTTGACGATTTTTATAACGAGGACGGAAAAAATCTTCACGTTACCCTTGAGGGAAGCTTATATTTTTATGCTTTTTCCGATGACGGCGAGATAGAACGCGAAGAAGTATATAAAAAGGGTAAGGAATGGCCCAATCTTTTCGGGTTTGATGCCGTAAGATATTATTATAATGCTTCGCCTTTCGGCGAGTATTGGGGCCTTGCGGATTCCGAAGGAAATATCGTGGTTCCGGAAATTTATAAGGAGTTTGAAACGTATTTCGGAAGCAGAATCATCGCCAAAACCCACAGCGGAATGGTCGGTTATCATGCGTTCAGGCTTTATGACAAAGAATGCAATCTGCTCTGCGAAAAATACAGCCGTATTGAATATTACGAAGTTGACGAAGGTTTTATCGGAATAGGAATATGCGACTATCCGGAAAGCCAGTCGCCTCTCATCTGCCGCGACGAAAATGGCGAAATTATGCCCGGCGGTTTCTGGTTCATTGATGAAAACGGAAACGCGCTCAGCGAACATTTTGATATAAGAGCGGTGGAAACAGATATTTCAAAAGAAGATAAAACCGCCGTTGTAACCGATTCGGACGGAAATATTACAGAAATTCCGATTGGTGATTATATTTTTGAAATAGAGGGGTGAGCTATAATGAAAAAACTTCTTGCATTGCTTTTAACCCTGCTTTTGCTCTGTTCCTGCTCTGTTCAGGAGGAACCGGCCATGGATGAACCGCAGAGCGAAGCGGAAATTTCATCCGAGGAAGAAATTTTGGAAGAACCGGAAAATAAGGAAGAAATTGATATAACCGGCGAAATATCGTATAAAGGTAAAAACGGAAAAATAGGTATCCATAAAAACGGGAATCCCGTAACGGAACCGATTTTTGACGAAGTCATTGAAAGCGAAATAAATTTTAACGGCAAAAGGATTTACGAAGTTCTTGTTACCGAGGGAAAACGCAGGGATTTTGCTACTGACCCCAAAAAAGGTCCGTATCTTATAGAATGTCCGAATACGCTCCACTTTCTTTTTGATGAGGACGGAAACCAAATAAATGAAAAGCCTTTGTATGAATACTATATCAGTGAGCCTTACGGCTTCGGAAATGCCACATACGAATGGTTTCTGGAAGGAACGTATGAAGGCGATTATTATCGTTATTCCGTAAAAAAGGACGGTACGTACTATCTTCATACAAAAAATTCTGCCGGAACACATTATATTATGGGTAGTCCGTTCAGAGATGAGGAATTTATCCAGACCGAATATTACTGGGGCATCCATGACCAGAAATACGGTGTAACGGATATGGAAGGCAACGTGATTCTTGATAATCTTTATTTAAGAATAGATAACACCGGAAGAAGCGACGTTATGTATGCCTATATTGGCTGGTCTTTCCAAACTGTGGATGAGGTAAGAGTGGAAATCTATGATTTTGACGGAAATCTTATCAGTAATGAATATAACTATATAGAAGGAATAAATCAGGAAGACGGCTATTTGCTTGTTGCATATTGTTTTGTCGAAGAAGCGGGAGAAATCTGCTATGATGAAAACGGAAATCCTCACGAAGCCGGATATTGGTTTGTTGATGACAGGGGAAACAAACTCAGCGAACGCTTTGAGTATATCGAAGTCGAAAGATTCAGAACGCAGAAAAGCGGATTCTGGGAGATCGAAAAAGTAATTGTCACCGATGAAAACGGAAACGAAAAAGAAATTTCTTATGAACCGTATAAAATTTATTATGAATAAAGAAGAACCCGCTCATCGAGCGGGCTTTTCTTTTGTTATCCTTATGATTTCCGGAGAAAGGGCGATTATCGCCGCAAGGTTTGGAAAAATCATAAGTCCGTTAAAAATATCCGTAATGCACCAGACGAAAGGAAGCTTTGCAAAAGAGCCGATAATTGCCGCAAAGCAAAAAACGGCGCGGTAAATGTTTTTTGCAAGGGGATTTTCAGTCATATAACCAATAGCTTTTTCTCCGTAAAATGCCCAGCCGATGACTGCAGCAAGAGCAAAAAGAAACATGGAAATACAAAGAAAAGCATCACCGAAAAAGCCGTATGCAAAATGAAAAGCACCTTCGCAGGAATTCTCTTTTGAGGAGAGAATGACAAGGGCCGTAATGGTACAGACAAGAATGGTATCCGCAAAAACTTCAACGATTCCCCAGCAGCCCTGAACAACGGGATTTTTCTCTTTGCTTTCCGCATGGGCAGCAGATGCGGAACCCATGCCCGCTTCGTGAGTAAAAGTGCCTTTTGATATCCCGGTGCGAAGAGCTTCGGAAACAAAAATTCCGGTTATGCCTCCGCCGAGGGCAAACGGTTCAAAAGCGGAAAAAACAATGCTATTAAAAGCCGGAATAATATTTTGCCGAAAGACAAAAAGAACTCCTATGCAGCCAAAAACATAAAGCACCGCCATAAAAGGGACCAGCAGGGAGGAAATGTTTACAACAGCCTTTGCACCGCGAAAAAGCACCGCAGCGGTAAGCAGAGCAACAGCTGCTCCGATAGCGATGGGAGGGACGCCAAAGGTATCCTTCCATATCGTACCGGCGGCATTTGTCTGTATCATATTTCCGCCGCCGAAGGAAGCAAGTATGCAGCAGGCGCACCAGATTACGGAAAGGGTCTTTCCGCCAAAAGCTTTTTCGATATAAACAGCCGCAGAGCCTTTGTAACGCACCGCAAGAGCCGCTTCTGCAAACTTCAGCATCATTCCGAGAAAAGCTCCGCACCACATCCAGAACACCGCACCGGGGCCGCCAAGGGCTATGGCGGCGGCAACACCGATGATGTTCCCGGTGCCGACCGTTGCGCCAAGAGCTGTTGCCGCCGCGGCAAAAGCGCTTTTGTTTCTCATCCTTCCAAAAGTATTTTTTATGATAAAACCGATTTTGCGCAAAGGAAAAAATCCGGTGGAAACAGTCAGAAAAGCACCGGTTCCGAGAACGAGAAGAAGAAGCGCCGGTCCCCAGACGATTTTTGAAACATAGCTGAGGGAATGCATAAAATTTTCCGTTCTGCATACCTCCTTTTTTGAAAAGTTATGCAAAAAGCGGAAGTTTTATGAAAACAAAAAAACAGCACTCTTTGAAAGGGTGCTGTTTTTGTATGTTTTCAGTGATATCAGTATGCTTTTCCCCAATATACCATTTTGGTTGCGGGTTTTCCGCAAACGGGGCAAACATCGCCGATGTGTTCCTGCTCAAAGGGCATGCAGCGGGAAGAAACGCCTGCAACCTCTTTGAGTCTTTCTTCACATTCGCGGTCGCCGCACCACATGGATTTGATAAAGCAGTTGCCGCTGTTTGCAAGCTTGATGAATTCATCAAGGTCATGAGCGGTAAAAGTGCGGTTTTCTCTGTTTTCAAGTGCGCGCTGATAAAGTCCGTCACGAACAAGGCCAAGAATTTCGGGAATCTTGGTTTCAAGTTCGTCAAGGGATACGAAATATTTTTCGCGGTTATCGCGGCGAACAAGAACACACTGGTTGTTTGCGATATCGCGGGGTCCGATCTCAAGACGGAGCGGAACACCTTTCATTTCATATTCAGCAAATTTCCAGCCGGGGGTCTGTTCGCTGTCATCAAGTTTTACGCGGCAGAATTTGGAAAGACGGTCTTTAACTGCTCTTGCGGCATCAAGAACGCCCTCTTTGTGCTGCTGTGCGGGAACGATAACGACCTGGATAGGTGCAACGTCGGGCGGAAGAACAAGTCCGTTGTTGTCGCCGTGGGTCATGATGATAGCGCCGATAAGACGGGTGGAAACACCCCAGGAAGTTTCAAACGGGGTGTGGAGCTGGTTATCGCGGCCGGTGTACTGAACATCAAAAGCTTTTGCAAAGCCGTCGCCGAAGAAGTGGGAAGTACCGGACTGAAGAGCTTTACCGTCGTGCATCATTGCTTCGATGGTATAGGTTGCTTCTGCGCCGGCAAATTTTTCTTTTTCGGTTTTCTGGCCTTTGATCATCGGGATAGCAAAGTTCTTTTCGCAAACGTCAGCATAGATGTTGAGCATCTGTTCGGTTTCTGCAATAGCCTCTTCTGCAGTTTCATGCATGGTGTGGCCTTCCTGCCAAAGGAATTCCATGGAGCGGAGGAAAGGACGGGTGGTCTTTTCCCAGCGGACTACGCTGCACCACTGGTTATAGAGCTTCGGAAGGTCGCGATAGGATTTGATAACATGTGCATAATGATCGCAGAAGAGGGTTTCGGAAGTGGGGCGGACGCACATTCTTTCCTGAAGCTGTTCGCCGCCGCCCATGGTGATCCATGCAACCTCGGGAGCAAAACCTTCGATATGGTCTTTTTCCTTCTGAAGAAGGCTTTCGGGGATGAACATGGGCATATATACGTTTTCGTGGCCGGTTTCTTTAAAACGTGCATCGAAAAGTTTCTGAATATTTTCCCAGATGGCGTAGCCATAGGGGCGGAGGACCATGCAGCCGCGAACGCTGGAATAGTCGATAAGTTCCGCTTTTTTAACAACGTCGGTGTACCACTGGGCAAAATCGTCCTCCATGGAGGTGATTGCCTCTACCATTTTTTTCTGGTCTGCCATTTTAATAAAACTCCTTGCTGACATAAACGAAAATAGCGGAACAGGCCGTTCCGCGATCTTCTTTCATGCAAATATTCTTTCGATATGATGATTAAAGGGAATTCTCGATGTAAGAAACAACATCGCCGATGGTTTTGATTTTTTCAAGGTCCTCATCGGGGATTTCTTTGTCAAATTCATCCTCAAGGGACATTACGAAGTCAACAAGATCGAGGGAATCTGCACCGAGATCATCAACAATGTTGGTATCAAGGGTAATGTCTTCGGGATCGAGTTCGAGCTGATCGCAAAGAATTTCTCTTACTTTTTCAAATACCATTGAAAATTACCTCCTAAATATAAAACAGACTGTTTTTTGGTCTTTGTTTTTTGCCTTTCATTATCATATATAAAAGATTTTAAGTTGTCAATAATTTTTGCATAAATTTATTCCAATGTTTCTTTAATAACCTTGAATTTGCCAAAAATTATGGTATATTAGTATTTGTATTATTCTGTATCATTATGACGGAGGGAATTTTATCTTGAAAAAAATTGCTTTTATATTCCCCGGATACGGCTGTTCTCATGCAGGAATGGGCAAGGGTATCTGTGAATATTCCGAAAAAACAAAGGAAATCTATGAAAAAGCTTCTGCGGTTCTCGGTTTTGATGCTGCGGAACTTTCCGTAAAAGGAAGAGCTGCCGAAGTTACCGATGAGGAAGTTTCTTTCCAGCTCCAGTTTCTTCATCAGCTTGCTCTTGCTGCTGCCGCAAAGGAAATTATTCCCCAGCCGGAAGCTTTTATCGGTTACAGCGCAGGCGAAATAACTGCTATGACCGCCGGTGATGTTTTTTCTCTTGAAGAAGGCGTCGAGGTTGCAAATGCATACCGCGATATGAGAAAAGAAGCAGTCGGCGCAGGAAAACTTGATACATACCGTCTTCGCAACGTAAAACATGAATTCGTAAGCCTTGCTTCCGATAAATGCCTTGCCGGTTTTGTCCAGATGACCGCTGTTGAAGCACCGGAACAGACCGTTATCGTCGGCGATGAGGATGGACTTAAAGCGGTTCTTACCGAGCTTGCAAAACATAAAGTAAACTCCGTAAAGCTCCGCGACTCTCTTCCTCTTCATTCCGTAATGGTATTCCCCTATGTTTCCAAACTTCAGGATATCATGAGAAGCATCAGCCACCACGAACTTTCAACAAAGATGTACTCCACTTTATATGGCAAACTTGTTGATGTTATGACTCTTCCTTCCGATTATTTTGCAAAACAGCAGGTAAACGCAGTACGTTTTTATGAAGCACTTGCCGCATCCGTTGATGATGGCTTTGATACATTCGTGATCCTCGGAAAAGACAAGGATATTCTCACCGCAGTTAAAAACGTTGTTGGCGAAAGCAACGCATTTATTGCGGATTCCGTTGAGGACCTTAAAAAGATTGCAGAAAAAATCAAAGAATGATAAAAACAAAAATCCCGCTTACCAAAGCGGGATTTTTTATATGTATTCCAGAATGATTTTATATTCTTCCATAAGAGCATCAAGGCCCATCTTTGCATTTGCGGGGCTTGTTGATGAAAGAGGCTTTGCTGTGATGCCGGTTTTCGGCTCAATAAATTTTTTATAAAGTTTTCCGGCGGTGGAACCGGTGCAGAAAACAGCTTTTATATCCGCGCTGTTCAGGATGATAGAAAGGTCGTTCGGAACAGCGTTTTTTATGCTGGAATCGGATGCTCCTTCAATATCGCATTCCGCAAGAACATCCCAAAGAGCGATTTTATGCCTAAGGCAAAAATCTGTTTTGTCATTAGGGGTTTTCGGAATGTCTTCTTCAAAAAGCATTGCCATAACCGGCCAGAAGCGGTTTCTCGGATGGGAATAATAAAACCCAAGTTCCCGGCTTTTGGGCGAGGGCATTGTTCCAAGAATAAGCACCCGGCTTTCAGCATTGAAAACCGGGGAAAAAGCATGAGTTATTCTTTCTGTTTTCATATCATTCAAAAGCCGGAACGCGGAAGGGAAGAGAAGCGGGGAGGATCTTTATTTCAATGGAATTGCTTTTTGAGATTTCTCCGTCAACGCTTATGGTAAGAAGCTCGGGGCTTTCGATCTTTGCTCCGGTGCAGCGGCGCATTTTAAGAATGTCCGCAAGAGCGGGGTTGTCAACATGGTCGCCTCTTTTGTAAATTCCGATAACTTTTGCAATGCGCAGGACGCCGATTTCGGAAACGGTGCAGAAATCGATAAGTCCGTCATCAAGCCTTGCATCAGGAACGGCATGGTATCCGCCGCCATATATCTTTCCGTTTCCGAAAACGGAGAACATGCAGCGGTCTTCAAAAACTTCGCCGTCATCAAAAGTTATTTTCATGGGTTTTGCAAGTCCGCCGAAAACTCCTCCGCCGATGGTTACCGCGGCGGAGATGTTATATGCCATGGAACCGGAAACTCCGGGGATGGTTTTATAGCGGTTGATGCGGTCCGCAATAACGGAGTCAACGCCGATATTGCAGATGTTGCAGCAGATTTTTTCGCCGCACTGAAGAGCGTCGAAAATTTTTGTTTTTCCGTCAACAAGTTTTTGAAGGTCAAGATAATCTTCGGCTTTTCCTCCGATGGACTTTATAAAGTCGTTGCCGGAGCCGCTGGGATAAACCGCAAAACTTGCGCCGGGACGGCCGAATGCGCCGTTTACCGTTTCATAAAAAGTTCCGTCGCCTCCGCAGGCAACAAAACACACTTCCTCTCCTTCGGGAATTGGATATTCTCTTCCAAAACGGATGGCGTCGCCGGGGCATTTTGAAAGATAGATATTTACATTATCATCTCTGTCTTTAAAAAAATTGCGGACAGATTTTGCTATCTCATCGGCATTTTTGCCTTTTCCGGCTGCGGGATTTATGATAAAAACATAATTCATGGATTTTTGTGCCTCCAATAGGGGTAATATATAAATTATATCACAAAAGAAAAATACGTAAAGCATAAAAGAAAAAATCTTAGTGAAAAATGCCGAAAAATAAAAATATAATTGTAATTTTGTGAAATATAATCTATACTACATAATAGATAATTATATACGAAAGGAATTCTGTGATGTATAAAGATGTTATAGATACCATTGGATTTGTAAGAGGACAGGATCCGGAACTTGGGGAATTGATGGGAAAAGAACTTTCCCGTCAGCGCGGAAATATCGAACTTATCGCTTCGGAGAACGTTGTTTCTCCCGCTGTTCTTGCAGCTATGGGTTCTGTTCTTACCAATAAATACGCAGAAGGATATCCGGACCATAGATATTACGGCGGATGCCAGTTTGTTGATGAAGTCGAGAATCTTGCAAGAGAAAGAGCCTGCAAAGTTTTTGGTGCGGAACATGCAAACGTCCAGCCCCATTCCGGAGCACAGGCAAACCTTGCGGCATATTTTGCTCTTGCGGAATTTGGCGATACCATTATGGGTATGAACCTTGCTGAAGGCGGACACCTTACCCATGGAAGCCCGGTAAACTTTTCCGGAAAAGCCTATAAATTCGTTGCATACGGCGTCGATCCCGAAACCGGACTTATCGATTACGATGAGGTAAGAAGGATCGCCCTTGAATGTAAGCCGAAAATAATAGTTGCGGGCGCTTCCGCATATCCCAGAGCCATTGATTTTTCAAAATTCCGCGAGATATGCGACGAAGTCGGAGCATATCTTATGGTAGATATGGCCCATATTGCGGGACTTATTGCCGCAGGTGAGCATGCATCTCCGGTGCCCTATGCAGATGTTGTTACTACGACAACTCATAAGACTCTTCGCGGTCCCCGCGGCGGTCTTATCCTCTGCAAAGAATATCTTGCAAAACAGATAGACAAAGCTATCTTCCCGGGAACACAGGGCGGCCCTCTTGAACACATTATTGCAGCAAAAGCCGTTTGCTTTGGCGAAGCGCTTAAACCGGAATTCAAGGAATATCAGCATAAAATTGTTGAAAATGCCGCATATCTTGCGGAAGCTCTTAAAAAACAGGGCTTTAAACTTGTTTCCGACGGAACAGATAACCACCTTATGATGCTCGACCTTCGCGAAACAGGTGTTACCGGCAAGGAGCTTGAACACCGACTTGATTCCGTAAACATCACCGCAAACAAAAATATGATCCCAAACGATCCCGCTTCCCCCTTCATCACCAGCGGCGTCCGTCTTGGAACTCCGGCAGTGACCACAAGAGGATTTGGAAAAGAAGAGATGGAAAAAATTGCGGAATTTATTGCAAAAGTAACTTTTGATTATGAAAACAGCGCAGAAGAGGTAAAGAAAGAAGTTGCAAAGCTTTGCGCAAAATTCCCGCTTTACGAATAACCGATTTGAGAAAAGAGATGACACCGAATGACCGCACCTTTGGCAGACCGACTGCGCCCAACTGAATTATCCGAAGTATGCGGCCAGCAGCATATCCTTGGCGAGGGTAAACTGCTTCGCAAAATTGCGGATTCCGGCGTTATCCCAAATCTTATCTTTTTTGGCCCTTCCGGAACAGGCAAAACAACCGTTGCCAGAATCATAGCAAAGATAGCAAACAAAAAACTTTGCCACCTCAACGGAACCTCGTGCTCAACTTCTGATATCAAAGAGGTGTTTGCGGAAACTGCAGGAATAGACGGTGCTCAAGGCGTGCTTCTTTATCTTGACGAGATACAGTACCTTAATAAAAAACAGCAGCAGACCCTTCTTGAATTTATCGAGGACGGCAGGGTAACGCTTATTGCATCAACCACCGAAAACCCGTATTTTTACGTTTATAACGCCATTTTAAGCCGCAGCACCGTTTTTGAATTCAAACCCATAGAGTCTTCAGAAATTGAGCGTGCTCTTGAGCACGCCGTCCAAAAACTTGAGCACGACGACGGAATAAAGCTGTGTGTTGAGGAGGGTGTTCTTCGCCATATTGCATGCAACTGTTCCGGCGACGCAAGAAAAGCGCTCAATGCGCTGGAGGTTTGCTGGCTTGGATCAAAGCTTAATGAGCATGGTGAAAGAGTGCTTCTCCTTGAGGATGCTCAATCTGCTGCCCAGCGCAGTTCAAACCGCTATGACAAAGAGGGCGACGACCACTTTGAGATCCTTTCCGCATTCCATAAATCTGTTCGAGGCTCCGATGAAAACGCGGCGCTGCATTATCTTGCAAGATTTATCGACGCAGGAGATATAATTTCCCCCTGCAGGCGCCTTTTGGCAATAGCCTGTGAGGACGTGGGCCTTGCGTATCCCATGGCGATTCCGATAGTAAAAGCCTGCGTTGATACGGCGCTCCAGCTTGGACTTCCGGAAGCACAGCTTCCCCTGGCGGATGCGGTCATTTTTCTTTGCACCGCACCAAAATCCAACAGCGGCGTTATGGCTATAGGTGAAGCTCTCGAGGATGTTCGCAACGGACTTTCCGGCGAAGTTCCGGAACACCTGGTAAATGTTCATCCGAAATCCGCCGGCGGACATAAACCTCCAAAGTATAAATATGCCCACAATTATAAAAATCATTATGTAAAGCAGCAGTATCTTCCGGATACGCTGAAAGGCAGGGTGTATTATCACTTCGGGGATAACAAGACCGAACAGGCCGCAAAAGCCTATCGCGATAAGCTTATTGCCGAAGCGGAAGAATAAAGGAGAAAAACTATGGAAAAATGGAATGCTTTTTTGAATGAAGGAACAAAAACGACTGTTTTTATTAAAAAGGCCTTCGTCATTTTATCCTTACTGTTAGCGATGTACGGCCTTGGTTACGGCTTTGGAACATTTTTGGCAAATCTCGGTTTATGATTGTATGATGTAAAAAAGCTCCCCGGAAAGGGGAGCTTTTTTAAACAGGAAAGTTTTTTTATTCAAGTTCGGAAGCAGCTTCAAGAAGTTTATCTTTTGTCTGAACGCCCACAAAGCGCTTTACCTCAAGACCGTTTTTAAAATAGATAACGGTGGGGATGGACATAACGCCATATTCCATTGCAAGTTCGCGGCATTCGTCAACGTCAACTTTACCAACAGGAATTTTGTCCTCAAGTTCATCGGCAAGCTGATCAATTACCGGACCGAGCATTTTGCAGGGTCCGCACCAGGTTGCCCAAAAATCAACGATTGCAGGACTGGAAGTGATTGTGGTATTGAATTCTTCTGCGGAAAAATGAATTGCAGGCATATTTAAAACCTCCGTTTTTTTATATTCTGTTCTTATATTTGGATTATAATGCAGAAAATATGTTTTGTCGAGAGAAAAAGAAAATTTTTGAAAAAATTTAAAAATACTATTGACAAATGGCTTTGATGTGAATATAATAATAAAGCACGTTAATTATTGCCCTATTGTGTAACGGTAGCACGGCAGACTCTGACTCTGTTTGTCGGGGTTCGAATCCTCGTGGGGCAACCAAAACGTAACAGCATCGGCTTTGCCGGTGCTGTTTTTTTATGCCGGAACTCGGATTCGAACCCAAAGCTCCCCGGCTTGCGGTACCCGAAAATTTCTTCGGCAAAAAGCCTCGAAATTATTCGACCGCGGCGCCAAACCCTGCTCGCTGATTCGCCCGCAGGGCGCGCTTTGCAGGCTTTGCCCGTGGGGCAACCAAAACGTAACAGCATCGGCTTTGCCGGTGCTGTTTTTTTATGCAAAACTCGGATTCGAAACCATTCACTATGATAATGTCGATACACATTATTACGTAATTAAAGAGAAAGATGCAGGCGAATGGGAAAAATACACCGGCACCAACGCACTTCGCAGTGTTGCTGAAAATGCAGACGGCAGCTGGAATGTAAAATATACCATAACCCTTAAACACAGTGAGGACGAGCCGGAATTCAGAATCGCAGAAACCAAAGTTCCGGAAAACTATGTCGCATCCAACGAAGGCGCAAGACCTGCCGCTGTTGAAGTTAATGTTCCCAAAAACTACAGCGTAAGCTATGATACAAGCTTCTATAAGACTGTTGTTATCACAAATACTTATGGCGAAGAACCCGGAAACCCCGAAACCGGCGCTCCGATTATGCGGACAGTTTGTGAAACAATTGTACCTATGGAAATCTTCCTTCCTAAAAAACGCGAAGACGAAGAATAATAAAAAGCAAAAAAATCCCCGCCCATAAACAGAGCGGGGATTTTTTCAAAATAACGAAAAAAAGAATAATTTCCTTGATTTTATTGATAGATTTCTTAAAAAAGTATTTGAAAAAAACTTTATTTTCGTTATAATGATACAGGGAAGGGATGATGCCTTTTGAAAATTATCAATTTTGGTTCGCTGAATATAGACCACGTATATCCGGTGGAACATATTGTTCGTCCGGAGGAAACTTTGCGCGCAAAAAAAGCAAATTATTTTCCCGGCGGCAAGGGACTTAACCAGTCCATTGCTATCGCAAGAGCCGGAGCAGATGTTTTTCATGCAGGCTGCGTCGGAATGAACGACGGCGGCTATCTTCTCAATATCCTTGAAAAAAACGGGGTAAACACCTCGCTTATCCGTAAAAAAGAGATGCCCACAGGCAACGCTTTTATACAGGTTACTCCGGAGGGTAATAAAAGTATTATTGTTTGCGGCGGAGCAAACCTTTCCATAACCGACGATCAGATAGATTATACTATTGCCCAGCTTCGCAAAGGCGATATACTTCTTTTGCAGAATGAAATAAACGGAATCGAAACCATCGTGGAAAAGGCCCTGGCGGCCGGTGCAAGGATAGCTTTGAATCCGGCTCCGTTTACCAAGAACCTTCGGAATCTTCCGTTGGAGAAGCTCTCATATGTCTTTGTGAACCGTTTTGAGGCTTCGGAATTCACCGGCGCAAGCCCCATGGACCTTGAAGCTCTTATCCCTGCGATAAAGCGCACTTTTCCCATGGCGGAAACTGTTCTTACCCTTGGGGTAAAAGGTTCCATGCTTATTACCAAAGAGGATACTTATTATCAGAAAATATATGATGCTCCGGTAAAGGATAAAACCGCCGCGGGCGATGCGCTTATCGGTTTTTATCTTGCAACCGTTCTTAGGGGCGCAAAGCCAAAGGACGCTTTGATGATGGCGGTTAAAGCCGCATCCATAACAGTATCCCGCGCCGGCGCAGCAAGCTCCATTCCGATGGTCGAAGAATGTTATCAGTTCGGAAACTGAATATAAAATAAAAAAATCCCGTTCCTTTTTGGAACGGGATTTTTGTTATGCGGAAAAATTATTCTGCGCTGATGATGTAGTAATAAACGGGCTGGCCGCCGTAAATTGCGTTTACCTCGATGGAGGAAGAAAGCTTGCTTTCGATAACGGAGCGGATGCCTTCTGCCTGTTCTTCGGTAACATCTTCGCCGTAATAAACGGTTACCATGGAGGTATCTTTGTTAACAAGAGCTTTTGCAAGGCGGCTGCAGATAAGAGCCATATCCTTACCGGTATAAACCATTTTGCCCTCTTTCATTGCAAGAAGTTCGCCCTCTTTGATCTTATGACCATCAAAGTCGGAATCTCTTGCGGCAAAGGTTACCTGGCCGGTGCAGACAGCGGAAAGAGCCTCGTTCATGGCTTCGGTGTTGTCAACAACGGAAGCGTCGCAGTCGTATGCGAGCATTGCGGAAATGCCCTGGGGAACGGTTTTGCTGGGGATAACGATAACGTTTCTGTCGGCTATCTCAGCGGCCTGCATGGCTGCCATAACGATGTTTTTGTTGTTGGGAAGAACGAATACGTTCTTCGCGGGGGTTGCCTGTACGGCCGCAAGAATGTCCTCGGTGGAGGGGTTCATGGTCTGGCCGCCGGAAACAATGTTGTCGCATCCAAGGTCGGAGAAAACGTCGGTAAGACCTTTGCCTGCACAAACGGAAACAAATCCGTATTCAACAGAAGGATCAACTTCTGCATAGACAAATTTTTCCTCTTTGGGTTCTTCCTTGGGTTCTTCAAAACCTGCTTCAAGAGCGGTGTGTGCAATGCCGAGGTTTTCAACTTTTACAGCGGTAAGAATGCCGTAGGAAAGTGCTTCGGTGATAACTTTTCCGGGTTCGTTGGTATGAACATGGAATTTTGCGCCGACGGTGCCTTCGGTATATTCAACAACTTCACCGTAGGAAGAAAGTGCTTTTTCAAAACCTTCGGAAGCTTTTTCACCGCGTTTTGCAACAGCTTCAACGCAGTATGCATATTCGCTTGCTTTTACGGAAACTTCTTCTTCGGTTTTGGGCATGATGATCCTGCCTTCGGAAATAACGCTCCACATACCCTCAAAGATATAAACAAGTCCCTGGCCGCCTGCGTCAACAACGCCGCTCTTTTTAAGAATGGGAAGCATTTCGGGGGTCTGGGCAAGGGTGCGGCGGCTCTGAAGATACATTCCGTAAAGAACCGCAACGGTGGAATCGTCGTATTTTACGATCTGGCTTGCTTTTTCCGCAGCACAGCGTGCAACGGTAAGGATGGTGCCTTCGGTGGGTTTCATAACAGCTTTGTAGGCTGCTTCAACGCCAAGAGTGAATGCAGCGGCAATATCTGCGCCGGTTGCGGTTTCTTTTCCTTTCATGCCTTTGGAAAATCCGCGGAAAAGAAGGGAAAGGATAACGCCGGAGTTACCTCTTGCGCCGCGAAGAAAACCGGAAGCGGCAACTTTTGCAACTTCCTCAACGGTGGCTTCGTCACCGAGTTTTTCAAGTTCTTTTGCTCCGTTGCCGATGGTCATGGACATGTTGGTGCCGGTATCGCCGTCGGGAACAGGGAATACGTTAAGTGCGTCAACCTCTGCTTTTCTGTTGCAGAGGTTGTTTGCTCCGGAAATAAAAGCATCGCGAAGCTGCTTTCCGTTTATCAAAAGTCTCAACTCCTCTTAATAGTCCTCAATAGTTTTTATAATTCTTATCAATGATTTATTTTTACCACAAAATAATTCACAAAGCCAAAAAGGCATGACCTGTTTACAGGTTATACCAAAATATATTATATCATATATTTACAATAATTAAAAGAAAAATTTGTAAAAAACGGCGGAAAAATTAAAAATTATTCAATTTTCCATTCAAGAATGTTATAGAACATGTCATAATCCGTGCCGAAAAGGGAAAAAGGAAGGTCACGGTTAAAAATCGTGCAGCCCTTTGTATAGCAAAGAGGGATAAAGGGAGTTACGTTTTCAAACGCGGCGGCAAATTCCGAAGGGGTAACGGTTCCGCCCATATAACCCAGCCAGCTCAAATAAAGCTTTTCGCTGTTCGGAACGCCGTAGTTTATATATTCCATGTCCGCGAACTGGTATTCATAAGGGGTAAGAATTTTGGTAAGGTCCATATCCGCGCCAAGGCGCATCTCGGCGATATAAAGGTCATAGTTTCCGTTTTCAAGGGCGGTCATAAATGAACCGTAAGAAAGGGGGGAAACAGTAACTTCTATGCCCGCTTCGCCAAGCATTTCTGCAACGGCATTTGCTAGTTCAACTTTTACGGTGCTTTCGTTACAGACGATGAGTTTGAGCGAAATGCGCTTTCCGCGCTTGTTGGTGCGA
Source organism: Oscillospiraceae bacterium (assembly GCA_017436125.1). GTDB lineage: Bacteria > Bacillota > Clostridia > Oscillospirales > Ruminococcaceae > UMGS1668. Next base: position 21,216 of record JAFSDS010000001.1, read on the forward strand.
AAACCTTCGCTGTCGCGGCCGTAAAAGCCCATGTCATCAAGGGTAAGGTTTGCGGACATAAGGTCAAGGCTGTTTTTGGAAACATACTGCATTCCGTAAAAATCCGGGTTATAAATCTTTTTCGGTGCGGAAGCAAAATGACCGTAAACATCGTCGGAAATTCTGCTGTAATCCATGGCCATGGAAATTGCCCTGCGAAAATCCGCATAATAGGTAAATGAATAATAACTGTTCATTCCGAGATAGACCATTCGGTTGGTCTGCATGCCTATGGTTGCGCCGTTTGATGAAGAACCGCTGTCCATGGGATCTGCAACATAGATGCAGTCATAGCGGCCCATGCGCATTTCATAGGTAAGAAGGTCCATATCCGTTGCGTCAACAAGCTCTATTTCCTGGGCGGCGGAATAAACGTCGCAAACAAGTTTTTTTCCGTCCTCACTGAAATAGTATCTGTCCGGGAAATAAAGGGGATCATCAACGGTTTCAAAAGAAATCACCGGGAAGGTGAGAAGATTCGGAAAATATCTGTTTGCATAATGGAGAACAACGCGAAGGCAGGTGGCATCGATAACTTTTATCGAACTTACTATGCCGAGGCTTTTTTCATAATAGCTGTCTTCGTCCATGGCCTGCTGGAAAGAATATCGAAGGTCATAGGCGGTAAATTCCGTTCCGTCCGGAAAAGTAAGTCCCTCATCAAGATAAAGATACCAGGTTATGTTGTCCTCGGTATATATCTCTGAAAGAAGGTCAAGCTCATAGCTGTAATCGCTTTTAAGGTTCACCATGGAGCGATAAATAAGCTCACAGATAAAGCGGTTTGGCTTTGAGCGGGTGGTATATGGCGAAAGGCCCTCGTCGTAATCATAGGGGATACGAAGAGTGAAAGGTTCCTCATCAACGATCTCAATGGGTTCATCCGGTTCGGTTGGAATAACAACTTCCGTTACCGGGGGAGTTACCGTCTGGGCCTCGCAGCCGCAAAAAATCATCATTGCGGCAAGAAAAAAGGATAATATTTTTATAATTTTCATTTTACGGGGTCTGTTATTTCAAATCGCTCTATGGAGAGCGCCTTTCCTGTGGAATCATCTGTTTCAACAAAAACGCCCTGAATTTTGCAGGGGCCTTTTGCAATTTCCATGCCCTTGCCACGAAGGTGGGTTATCATAAAATCCGTGGAGCATTTTGTTACAACACCAAGTACGGAATCAATGGGTCCGCACATGCCAACGTCGGTGATATACGCGGTTTTGTTCGGAAGAATACATTCATCCGCGGTGGGAACATGGGTGTGGGTTCCGAAAACAAGGCTTGCTTTTCCGTCAACATATCTTCCGAGGGCGATTTTTTCGCTTGTTGCTTCGCCGTGGATGTCGATGACGACATGCTTTATGCCGAGCTCTTTGATGATTTTTTCTGCGGCGATAAAAGGGCTTTCGTATGCAAGATCGAGAAAAACATTTCCGATAAGGCTTATAACGGCGCAGCGGTGTTTTCCTTTTTCATAGACGTAAACGCCGGAACCGGGAGCGTTCGGATGAAAGTTTGCGGGGCGCAGGGCACCGTATTCACGCTCATAGATTTCGGTCATATCCCTGTTCTGGAGGGAATGGTTGCCGCCGGTGATAACATCCGCGCCCATGGCAAACAAGGCATCACAGTTTTTTGCTGTGATGCCGCTGTTATCTCCGGCATTTTCGCCGTTAACTATTACGATATCCGGGGAATACCTTTTTTTGATGGCGGGCATATGGCGGCGAAGGGCATCGGTTCCGATGGTGCCAACTACGTCGCCAAGGGCAAGAATTCGCATATTTTCACCTTATCTGGCAACAAAGCCGACTTTTTTATACATTTTATCGAGGGTGCGCTGGGCAATGCGCTCTGCCTGTTCTGCGCCTTTGCGGTAGCAGTCCTCAAGATACGCTTTTTCGGAAAGATATCTGGAATAATTTTCGCGAACAGGAGCAAGATGTTCCGCAACAGCTTCGCCGACGGCTTTTTTAAAGTCGCCGTAGCCCTTGCCTTCAAAATCACGTTCGATGGAATCCATGGAAAAGCCGGTTACTGCGCCGTAGATGGTCATAAGGTTATTTATGCCGTCTTTGCCTTCGCGGTATGCAACTTCCATATCGGAGTCGGTAACTGCGGATTTGAATTTTTTGATGATGACGTTGGGATCATCAAGGATATATACGCAGCCCTTGGGGTTTTCGTCGGATTTGCTCATTTTTTTGGTGGGATCGGAAAGGCTCATGATTTTGCCGCCGCCCTGGGAAGAAGCGATATAGGGTTCCGGAACGGTAAAGGTTTTTCCGTAAAGGCTGTTAAAGCGTTCCGCAACGTCCCTTGCAAGTTCAAGATGCTGTTTCTGGTCAACGCCGACCGGAACAACGTCCGCCTGATAAAGAAGGATATCACCGGCCATAAGAACAGGATAGGTGAAAAGGCCTGCGTTAATGTTGTCGGCATGTTTTGCGGATTTATCTTTAAACTGGGTCATGCGGGAAAGTTCACCGAACTGGGTGGAACAGCTGAGCACCCAGTTTGCTTCTGCGTGAGCGGGAACATGGCTCTGGATAAAAAGAATGCTCTTTTCCGGGTCGATGCCGCATGCAAGGGCAAGAGCATAGGATTCGAGGGTGCGTTTACGAAGTTCGGCAGGGTCCTGGCGAACGGTGATGGCATGCATATTTACGATGGAATAGATGCAGTCATAATCATCCTGGAGCTTTTCCCAGTTTTTGATGGCGCCGAGATAGTTTCCGAGGGTGAAAACGCCGGTGGGCTGGATGCCGCTGAAAATGCGTTTTTTGCGTTCCGGTGCTGCTGCAGTCTGTTCAATGTTTTCCATATGTTTAACCTCCCTGATAAGAGATGAAATTGACTTATATTAAATAAAAATATAAAATTATATTATAGTTTAACATATTCTTATATATTTTACAAGTGGTGAGCGGTTTTGACCGTTTTTTTCGGCTGACTTGAATATTTTTTAAAATAATATGAGCGTTTTTCGCCAAAAACGCAACTGTATGGATGAAGGCCTTTAGTAAAAAGCAAAGGAGGGTGTTTTTTTGGAGGACAGCAAAATTATTGAGCTTTATTTTGAAAGAAGCGAAGAAGCCATTCCGGAAACGGAAACAAAATACGGAAAATTCTGCATCAATATTGCAAATAATATTCTTGGAAGCAATGAAGATGCAGAAGAATGTCTTAATGATGCGCTTCTTGTTCTCTGGAACAGAATACCGCCGGAGGTGCCGTCGGTTTTTTCGGCATTTATCGGAAAAATAACAAGAAATATCGCCCTTGTGAAATATCGGAGGAAAGCCGCCAAAAAACGCGGAGGAAACGAAGCCGAAGCTGTGCTTGAAGAAATTTCGGAATTTGTTTCCGGTGGGGATGATGTTGAAGAAAATATCGAACACAGAGAGATCATCGCCGCCATAAACGAATTTCTTGCGGGATATCCGAAGGAAAAACGGAAAATCTTCGTTTCAAGATACTGGTATTTTATGAGCATTGAAGAAATTTCCGAAAAAACGGGAAAAACCGAAAAAGCAATACATAACATCCTCAGCAGAACAAGAAAAAAGCTGAAAAAATATATTGAGGAAAGGGGCTTTGAAATATGAAAAAAGAAAAATTCACAGAGATGATCGGTGAAATAGACGAAACCTTTGTTGCCGAAGTTTTTGAAGAAAAAAAGCCGGGAAGAATCATCCCTTTCAAAAAAATAATTGCCGTTGCGGCCTGCATCTGCCTTTTTGCCGCTATGGCAACGGTTGTTATTGCGGAAGTTTTTGATATTGGCTTCATGAAAATTTTCGGCAGCAGAGATGATATCACCGGAAAATATGAAGCGGAAGGTTATGTTTTAACTTTAGATATCGGCAAGCATTCCACTGATCTTGTCGGCGCAATGGAAGAACTTAGAAATGGAATTGACAGACAAAGCACAAGGATTATGTATGCCTCTGAAATTTCCGACCCGGTGGAACGCGAAAAATTTATTGAACGAAACGGAAGATCCGCCGTAATCAATGTTTACGGTAACCATTTTTATGAAAAAAGTTTCGGAAACCGTGAAGCCGCCCTGGAATATATCGGATTTGATGGAATCAAACTCCCCGATACTATTTTAGACCAAGAACGCGTGTTAGTTACTCTGTACGGTTATTCCGGGGATGAACTTACAGAACTTAAGATTGCAGTTTTCGATACCCATCACGGAATCGACGAACCGGATATCAGCTTTTATTACAAAGCCAAACTCTACTTCGATAACGCGGAAAGAACGGATACAATACAGTTCCTGGGCGATGAAAATGAAACTTTTATTGAAGAGCGTTACACCAACGAAAACGGAAATGAATATCTTGTTGTAAAATGTATGACCGCAGAAGGGGAAATAAGAAGGGTAAACGCTTTTATTATAAAAGACGATATTCTTTATGAAGCATGCATGGAAGTATCATGGGCTCTGAAAAGGGTTACAGAAAATCTTGAAGATTATATGGATTTCATCCATGACTGGGCAAATTTCTATTGATAAAATAAAACAAAAAACGGCGGATCTTCCGCCGTTTTTTTAATTCTTTATTAAGATTGGGTTTGGCATATTGCGTATGTTTTTTATGCGTGTTAATATGAAGAAAAAAGGAGGTTTTGCGGAATGGATTTTATTTTTAAACCGGAAAAATTGACCACGGAACTTACCTCACAGGCGGCAGAAGCCATTGGCAAAAGGGCGGAGCTTGCATCCAGAAAGAAATATCCGTGTCTTTGGGAAAAAACCGATGCGCTCAATAAAAACCGCGCGCCGGAAGAAGTTTTGCGCCGCCGCAAAACCCGCCATGTGATATATGGGGTTTTTCTTATCGCCATCGGAATTTTTCTTTTCGTTCCCGGAATTATGAAGCCGAAGGAACTTCTTGTTCCCCTTATTGTCGGCGCCTTTTCTTTCATAAACGGGATTTTTGCCGTTCTTCCAAGAAAAACTCCGGCAGAAAGATATGAAAGAAAAGCAAGAAAAATTATGGAAAACATAAATTTTTCACTTAATCCGGAAGATACCGTTGTTTTTGGAGATGAAGCGGTTTTTGAAAACGGTGCACTGCTTATGGAATATAAAGACCTTGAAGAGGTTATCGAAACCAGAAGCCTCTTCCTCGTATGTGACGGAACTATAATAATGCTTTTAAGAAAACTTGATCTTGTAAGCGGGGATGTTTCTGAATTCGATGCTCATATTCTTGAAAAAACCGGAAAAAGTATTATAAAATGCAGCTGAAGATACAGAAGGCAACCTCTTTTTGACAATATTTTCCGCTCCTTTGCGCTATATTCTTTTCGTGAATATCGCAAAGGAGTTTTTTTATATGACGGAAGTTAAAATAAAATCCATTAATTTTAAAATGCCGAAAGCGGTAAAAACAGCCGCACCGGATATTTTGAGCATGGCCCTTTGGGCGGCCTTTTCGTTTGCGGCATCAAATGCAATGCTGTTCGGAAGCCTTGCGCCTTTTGGAGTTGCGGCGGCGGCCGCATCAAAGCGAAGCAGTTCCCTTTTTTCTGCCTTTGGGGCGCTGATGGGCTATGTTTTTATCGCATCACCGGAAAGTACATTGAGATACATAGGCGCCGTGCTCATAGTTTTAGGCGCAAAGCTTGTTTTTGAGCGCTTTGCAAACGGAGATATGACAGCGGTGCTCATAGCCGGAGGAGCAACCGCTTTTTCGTCCTTCGGATATGCTGCTGCAACGGTCATTTCCGGATACACAAGCATGGCAGCCATCGCGGAAACGGTGATAGCCGCCGGGGCGGCATACTTTTTTCGCCGCACCGGAAATGCTTTTGAGCATGGAAAACCGGTGATGTCCCTTTCCGGAGGTGACAGGGCATGCGTTATAATGACCGCGGCCATTGCCGCCGCCTCGCTGACGGGCATATCCTTTGGAAAAATCTCTCTTGGGGGAATAATCGCCTCCGCAATAGTGCTTCTTGCCGCAAGATACGGAAGAGAAAGCGGCGGCGCCGTTGCGGGCGTTGCCGCAGGGACTTTGATTTCTCTTTCAGCTGGAAACGTTGGTGCGGAACTTGCGGGATATGCCGTTGGAGGGCTTATTAGCGGGATTTTTGCGGTTTTCGGAAAGGCCGGCTGCGCCGCGGCTTTTGTTGCCGTTCGGCTGATATTCTGCTTTTTAAATGCCTCAGGATACCCGGAATATGCTCCGGTTTATGAATCGGTTATTGCATCGGCAATAACGGTGCTCATTCCGGAAAGGGCGGGGCAATTTGTTTCATCCGTTGCTTTCCATGATGAAAGTCTTGCGGATTCCGCAACGGTAAAAGAGCTTGTTCTTTCAAAAATGGGAAGGGCGGCGGACGGACTTTCCGATATTGCAACCGCCACAAAAAGGGTCGCAAGTTCCATAGAAAGAGAAAATCATGAGGGCATGAGCACGGTGCTCAACTTTGCGGCGGAACATAACTGCAGAGCCTGCTCAAAAAGCGGAATCTGCTGGCAGGACAAATATTCCGAAACAACAAAGGCGTTTTACGAAATGGGAGCCGCTGCAAAAGAGAACAGAAAACCGGATCTTTCCGAAGAATTCAGCGAAAGATGCATAAAGCCGGACGCTGTTTTTGATAATGTAAAAATAAAATACAAAGAAACCGTAAAAAACAACTCCGCTGAAAGAAAAATAAAAAACATCCGTGAGGTCGTTACCGACCAGTTTGACGGAATGGCGCTTTTGCTCCATGATATTGCGGCGGAGGCCGCAAACGTAAAAAGCGTTGATAAAAAACTTTCTCTTGCAGTGCGCAACGTTTTTGAGGGAAGAAGTATTCCTCTTTTTGCCTGCACCTGTTATTATACTGCGGAGGGCTGTATAAGCGTTGAGGTTTCCGCAGCAAAAGAGCGGCTTAAAAAAGCGGATATGGCTGCCATAACGGAAGAGATATCGGATATTTGCGGCTGTGATATGGCAAAACCGGTAAAAAGGGATACGGAAAACGCAAGAAGGCTTGTTTTTTGCGAAATGCCCCTTATCGAAGCAAAATTCGGCTGTGCCTCGATAAACGCAAAGGGAGAAAAATTCTGCGGCGATTCTGCGGAGCATTTTGTTGACCAGTACGGCTGTGCCCATATGATTTTAAGCGATGGCATGGGAAGCGGCGAACACGCGGCGCTGGATTCCATGATGACCGCCGGCCTTGTGGCAAGAATGGTGAGGGCAGGTTTTCGTTTTGGACCGGCTATAAAGCTGGTAAATTCCGCCCTTTTGCTTAAATCGGAGGACGAATCTCTTGCAACGGTGGATGCCTTTTCGATAAATCTTTATACCGGTGCGGCAAATTTTTATAAAGCCGGGGCAGAAGCCTCCTTTGTTCTGAAAAAAGGACATACTTCAAAGGTGGAAAATATTTCTCTTCCGGTGGGGATACTTGGCGGCGCGGAATATGAACAAAGCAGTATGTATCTCGGCGAAGGGGACATAGTTGTTCTTGCAACGGATGGGGCCACCGCATCCGGAAGCGACTGGATCCCTTCGGAACTGAAAAGTCTTGCGGAAAAATCCGCAGAAGAGATAGCATCCGGTATTGCCGAAACGGCGCATAAACGGCGGACAGACGGGCATACCGACGATATAACCGTTGTTGTGATGAAGCTTGTATCAGCGAATTAAAGCGCTGAAAAATTTTTTGAAAAAAGTGTTGACTTTCTTTGCAAAGGGGTATATAATGCATTCATTAAGCCAAATATCTCAAAGACGATGAAGAGAAGAGTAGGCGCAGGATGCGGCCACAGAGATTTCCCGTTTGCTGAAAGGGAAACGAACTGATCGCGCTGAAGATGGCCTTGGAGTTGCGCACCGAACCGTTTTTTTCGGCAAGGCTGCGACGGGATTCGCCCGTTAAAGCGATAGGGTATGAATGTACCCGATGAGGTCATAACAGTGATGTTATGATGAAAAAAAGGTGGTAACACGTGAGTTTATGCTCCCGTCCTTTGTTTAGGACGGGAGCTTTTTTATATCCCAAACGATGAAAAAGACAAGGAGCAGATAAGACTTGATACGTATTGAAAACCTGTCGAAAATATTCAAGACTTCTGAAGAAGTCCACGCGCTTCGCGGTGTATCAACAAACGTTGAAGCGGGCGATATTTTCGGCGTCATCGGTATGAGCGGCGCAGGTAAATCAACACTTCTCCGCTGCATCGCACAGCTTGAAAAACCAAGCGGCGGCGCTATTTATATCGACGGCAGAAACATTACCGAACTTTCCGGAAAGGAAAATATCGAACTTCGCAAAAAAGTCGGCGTTATCTTCCAGGGATATCACCTTCTTATGCAGAGAACCGTTCGCGATAACGTCGGTTTTCCTCTTGAACTCAGCGGAGTTAAAAAAGAAGAAAGAAATAAAAAGATCGATGAGCTTCTTGCTCTTGTTGGTCTTGAAAATAAAGCGGATGCATATCCCAGCCAGCTTTCCGGCGGCCAGATGCAGAGGGTTGCAATAGCAAGAGCTCTTGCAAATAACCCGTCCATCCTCCTTTGTGATGAACCAACCTCCGCACTCGACTCTCTTACAACAAAGGCTATCCTTAAACTTCTTAAGGATATCAACGAAAAGCTCGGCGTAACCGTTTTCATAATCACCCATGAAATCGGTGTTGTTAAATCGATTTGCCGCCATGTGGCAGTAATAAATGAAGGCGAACTTGTTGAACAGGGAGTCACTGAAGAAGTTCTTTCAAACCCGAAGCACCACGCAACGGAACTTCTTCTCGGTATCTCCAATATCGCCGAAGGAGGTGATGCCGAATGATGGAATTCTTCCTTGAATACAAAGATATGCTTCTTGAAGGATCTTATGAAACCTTGCTCATGACCTTCGCGTCAACGATCTTTGCTTACATTATCGGACTTCCGCTTGGCGTAATCATGGTTGCCACAGATGAACACGGCATCAGCCCCAATAAACCTGTTAACAGCGTTTTGGGAACCATCATCAACATCGGCCGTTCCATTCCTTTCGTAATTCTTATCGTTGCGGTAATCCCGCTCACAAGAGCTATCGTAGGAAAAGCCATCGGACCCGTTGCAGCAATTGTTCCGCTGACCATTGCGGCGGCACCATTTGTTGCAAGAATGGTTGAAACAGCCCTTCAGGAAGTTGATCCCGGCGTTGTTGAAGCGGCAAAAACCATGGGCGCAACCAACTGGCAGATAGCCAGGAAGGTGCTTCTTCCCGAAGCAGTGCCCTCCCTCATCAGAGGATTTTCAATAACGACCATAACCCTCATCGGTTATTCCGCTATGGCAGGCGCCTTTGGCGCAGGCGGACTTGGCGACATAGCTATCCGCTATGGTCATCACCGTTATCAGGCGGACGTTATGTGGGTAACAGTTGTTCTCATCGTCGTAATCGTTCAGGCCATTCAGATGGTATTTGAACTTGCGGCAAAGAAAATCGATAAACGAAACAAATAACTTATAGAAGGAGAAAATATCATGAAAAAAGTTATCGCTCTTGCACTTGCACTTATCCTTGTTCTCAGCTTTGCCGCATGTTCCGGCGAATCCGATGAAAAAACCATCAAAGTAGGCGCTTCTCCTGCTCCTCATGCAGAAATCCTTGAAGTTGCAAAAGAAGTTCTTGCAGCAGACGGCTGGACTCTTGAAATCGTTGAATTCACCGACTACGTTCTTCCTAACGAAACCCTTACCGCCGGCGAAATTGACGCTAACTATTTCCAGCATACTCCTTACCTTGATACCTATAACGCAGAACACGGCACCGATATCGTTTCCGCTGCAGTTATCCACTATGAACCCCTCGGCATTTACCCCGGAAAAACCGCAACCCTTGATGAAATCGCAGACGGTGCAGTAATTGCTGTTCCCAACGACGGTTCCAACGAAGCTCGTGCTCTCTATCTCCTCCAGGATCTTGGCCTTATCACTGTTGACGATGCTAACGGCTTCAACATCACCGTTCTTGATATCGTTGATAACCCCAAAAACCTTGAAATCCTTGAAGCAGAAGCTGCACAGCTCCCCAACATCCTTGCTGACGTTGACTTCGCAGTAATCAACGGCAACTATGCAATCGGCGCAGGCATCGACGGTTCCGTTCTTGAAACCGAAGCAAAAGA
>JAFSDS010000076.1 GCA_017436125.1 Oscillospiraceae bacterium
ACTTACCCTTTCCGCAACCATTGAAGAAGCGATAAACGGCGAAATCGGTCCCGACCCGGAACCGGAAATTATTCCTGTTGAAGATATTCCCGCCGTTGTAAGAAAATATATCCCCGGCGGTGAAAAATAAATAATTACCTCCCTTGCCTAAAGGGAGGGGGACCGTTGCCGTATGGCACGGTGGAGGGATCCCTTTACCGAAAACGTTCCTTTTAAAAAAACGGCGGGATATCATCGAAAGAATCCCCCAGTCAGCTTCGCTGACAGCCCCCTTTAGGCAAGGGGGCCTAATAAACGTAAAGAAGGTTAAACAATGGATTTATCTCTCAGATGGCTTGCCGACTATGTTGATACCGGCGTCACCCCCAAACAGTTCTGTGACGCCATGACCATGTCCGGCTCCAAAGTCGAATGCTATAATACCGAAGCCGACTATATCTCCAATGTTGTTGTCGGTAAAATTCTTAAAATCGAAAAACACCCCGATGCCGATAAGCTCCAGATCTGCCAGATCGATATCGGCAAAGAGGAACCCATCCAGATCGTTACCGCCGCACAGAATGTTTACGAGGGCATGCTTGTTCCCGCCGCTCTTGATAACTCCACCCTTGCCGGCGGAATCAAAATTAAAAAAGGAAAACTCCGCGGCGTTCCCTCCAACGGCATGATGTGCTCCGTTGCAGAACTCGGCGTCACCGTTCATGATTTCCCCTATGCCATCGAAGACGGCATTATGGATATCCAGGAAGACTGCAAACCCGGCGATGACATCAGAACCGCTCTTGGTCTTAACGACACCACCGTTGAGTTTGAAATCACTTCCAACCGTCCGGACTGCCTTTCCGTCCTCGGTCTTGCAAGAGAAGCAGCCGCAACCTTTGGCAAAGAACTTCATATGCCGGAAGTTAAAATCGAAAACGAAACCGGCGACATCAATGAACTTCTTTCCGTTGAAGTTAAAAATCCCACCCTCTGCCGCCGCTACGTTGCAAGAATGATCAAAAACATCAAGATCGCTCCCTCTCCCAGATGGATGCGTGAAAGACTTCGTGCAAGCGGCGTTCGCCCTATCAACAACCTTGTTGACATTACCAACTACGTAATGCTTGAATACGGCCAGCCCATGCACGCTTTTGACTATAAATATCTTAAAGGCAACAAAATCGTTGTAAGAAACGCAGAAGAGGGCGAAAGCATCATGACCCTTGACGGCGTTGAAAGAAAACTCTCTCCCGAAATGCTCTGCATCTGCGATGCGGAAAAGCCCTCCTGCGTTGCAGGCGTTATGGGTGGCGAATACAGCGGCATCCAGGACGACACCAACATGGTCGTTTTTGAATCTGCTTCCTTCCTCGGTTCTTCCGTAAGAACCACCGCAAAAAAACTCGGCATGAGAACCGAATCTTCCGGCCGTTTTGAGAAAAACCTCGACTCCAGAATGTGCATGCCCGCCATTGAAAGAGCCTGCCAGCTTGTTGAAATGCTCGGCGCAGGCGAAGTTATCGGCGGATATATCGATATCGATAACGAAGGCGACGAACCCTATACCATCGAATTCTGCCCCGAATGGATCAACCGCTTCCTCGGAATTGAACTTGAAGCAGAAAAAATGATCGAGATCCTTGAAAAAATCGGCTATAAAGTTGAAAACAACCTTATCACCGTTCCTTCCTTCCGCGTTGGCGATACCCGTCACAAAGCTGACATTGCCGAAGAGATCGCACGTTTCTACGGCTATGACGTAATCCCGAACACCGCTGTAAAAGGCGCTTCCCAGGGTGCTCTTACCCTTCGCCAGCAGTTTGAGAAAAAGCTCTCCCGCCTTCTTATGGCAAACGGCTGCTATGAAGTTCAGACCTATTCTTTCATCAGCCCCAAATATTACGACAAAATCGAGCTTCCGGAAGATTCCGAACTTCGCAGAAGCGTTGTTATCACCAACCCCCTCGGCGAAGATACTTCCGTTATGAGAACTACCTGCATCCCTTCCATGCTTGAAGTTGTTGCAAGAAACTATAACAACCGCAACGTTGCCGGACGCTTCTTTGAACTTGGAACCATCTATCTTCCCGCGGAATCCGCTGATATCCTTCCGGAAGAAAGAGGAGTTGCTGTAATCGGTTCCTATGGCGAAAAAGAAGACTTCTTTGCCATGAAGGGCATTGTTCTCGAGGCTCTTGATAAACTCGGCGTTTACGGCGTTGAATTTACCGCTAACAAAGAGAATCCCACCTTCCACCGCGGAAGATGCGCAGATATCTCCCTCGGCGGCAAAAAGATCGGTGAGATCGGCGAGATCGCTCCCGCAGTTCTTGAAAACTACGGCATCGGAACCCGCGCATACGTCACCACCCTTGATATCGCAGATATCTTTGACGCAAGAATCGTTGAAAAGAAATTTAAACCCACCCCGAAGTTCCCCGCATCCACCCGTGACCTTGCTATCATCTGTGATGACGAACTTCCGGCTGCTTCTCTCGAAAAAGCAATTCGTGCCGGCGCAGGCAAACTTCTTGAAAAAGTTGAACTCTTTGACGTTTACAAAGGTTCTTCCATTGCAGAAGGCAAAAAGAGCGTTGCTTATACCATGACTCTCCGCGCTGCGGACCGCACCCTTACCGTTGAGGAATGCGACCGCGCAGTTAACAAAGTTCTTAAAGAACTTGCAAACATCGGCGCAGAGCTCAGAAGCTGATAAACCAAAAGGGCAGGCGAAAGCCTGCCCTTTTTCAACAGAAAGGAGAAATATTATGGATGCAATGGAAAACCTTTTGACCAGAAGAAGCTGCAGAAAATATACCGAACAGCAGGTTCCGGATGAGCTTCTCGATAAGGTTCTTGAAGCAGGAACTTTTGCCGCCAGCGGTATGAACCGCCAGAGCACTTATCTTGTTGCGGTGCGCGATAAAGAAACCCGTGACCTTCTTTCAAAAATTAACGGCGAAGTCATCGGCCGCGAGGGCGACCCTTTTTACGGTGCACCCTGCGTTGTTGTTGTTCTTGCCGCTCCGGATCCCACTTATCTTGAGGACGGAAGCCTTGTTATAGGCAACCTCATGAATGCCGCCCACGCCCTCGGCCTTGGTTCCTGCTGGGTCCACAGAGCAAAACAGACATTTGAACTCCCCGTAGGAAAAGAACTTCTTGCAAAATGGGGCCTTCCGGAAAATCTTATCGGCATCGGCAACTGCATCCTCGGCTATGAAGCGGAAGAACCCGCAGAAAAACCGAGAAAAGAAGGAAGAATCATAAAAATAGACTAAAAATGGGTGAATAATATCCACCTCTGCAGTTTTTATGTTAGGATAAAAAAAGCCCCGCCGAACGGCAGGGCTTTTTTGTTTATCTGAATATTCCGCGGATAACCTGTTTTATCGGGTTTTCTGTAAGATCTTCATAAGGTCTTCCGCCCAGAAGGAGCTGTTTTACCTCAAGGGTGTTCAATTCCTCCGGTTTTACCTCATAAGGATTTTTTGAAAGGATGACCATATCGGCGATTTTTCCGACCTCGAGGCTTCCCCTTTCCTTTTCGTCAAAAGTCTGGTGATATCCGTTATAGGTACACATTTTGAGCGCATCCTGAACCGGAAGGGATTCTTTTCCGTTATTACAGATTTTATATATCCAGTTGATGGGGTCCGGATCGGTGCACGGTCCGTCGGAACCGACGCTCATCACGATATTGTGGTCTGCATAGGTTTTGAAAGGATTGAGTTTTTCCGCTCTGCTTCCAAGGATGCGTTCAAGATAATCATTCGGCTCCTGGGGCCAGTCGATAAAGGCGCTCTGTATCGCAAGACCGATTTTGTATTCCTCACAGATCTTTATGCCCTCTTCCGTAGGCAGACAGGCATGGATAATGGTATGGCGGTGATCCTCCCTAGGAAAATCATCAATGGCCGCTTTAAGCGCGCGGGTTGCCTGGTCAAATGCCTCATCACCAATGGCGTGCATCTCTATCTGGAGACCTGCTCTGTTTGCCTTTTTGCAAAAATCGATAACCTTTTCATCGGAATAATAGAGCACGCCCCTGTTTTCCGTTCCCTCATAGGGCTCGAGCATTGCTGCGTCTTCGGAACCGAAGCAGCCGTCCAGTGCTGTTGCAAAACAGCCTCCTATACGCGGAAGGCCGAGTTTTTTTACCTTTTTAACGTCCATGGTCTGGAAGAAAACACGGAGCTGAAGGCCGTTTTTAAGGCCTTTTCCGAACCAGTTTTCCATGGAAACATCCATATCAAGAGGAAAACCGACTCCGCTTACGGTATGTATCATGCCGATACCCTTGGATGCCATGTGGTCCGCGGCATTCTGCATATTTTTCAGAAGCTTTGGAATAGATACGGAATTGGTGACATAGTCGGAAACAGTAAAAAACGCTTCCTGGTTCATCTCTCCGCTTTCTTCATGGTATCCGCGAAGGTTCTTTGCCTTTTCGCGTATTTTTTCAAGGAGCTTTGTATTTATAACGCAGGTATGGCCGTCGTATTTTACCATAAAGAGGGGGCGGTCCGGACAGACTTCATCAAGCTGTTTTCTTGTTACAAAATGCTTTTCCAAAACGGAATGGGGCGAAGCGCCAAAGGCAATTACCAGCTTGTCATCACATTTTGCAACAAACTCCCGGAGCATGGAAAGGATCTCGTCGTTGCTCTTTGCGTCGGCAACATTAAGTCCCGCATAGAAAGTGGCATAGCTTGCAAAATGTATATGGCTGTCTGTAAAAGCGGGGATAAGCGCTTTTTCGCCAAGGTCTATCCTTTCATAGTTCTCATATTCTTTCGGAAGCTCGTTTCCGGTATAAACTATCTTTCCATCGGATTCCGCAAGATAGCGAAAAACGCTGTTTTCACCGTCGCAGGTAAGTATTGTACCTTCATAAACTTTCATAACTGCGCCTCTTTTCTTTTTTGATAAATACATTATAGCAAAAAAGCCGGAACAATTAAAGTTGTTCCGGCTTTTTTATTATGTTTATGTTCTGGACCAGTCATCCATTATAAAAATCTTTCCGCCATTTTCAAAAAAGGCTTTGAGTTTTTCTTTCGGAACACCAGTTTCAAGAAGGTCTATTTGAGATACATCCGTTATTTCATCCCGAACCGGAACTTCCAGCGGCTGGATGGGGTCAACAGTAAGATAAAGTTCCTCAAGGCTCGGAAGCTTATCAATAAAATCGGAATTTGTGATAAATTCATCGTTGAGCCAAAGTTCCTTTACGGTTTCCGATGCGGAAAGAGTATCCAGCGTTTCCGCCTTCACATCGCTGTTGAAAACAAGGGATTCCATGGAAAGTTTTTCAATTTTGGAAAGATCTCCGGCAAAAGCCTGGAACGAAAGCTTTTTAAGGCTTTTAAGACCTTCAAGCCCTGCAACATTATCGTTTTCTCCGAAGATATAAACATTTTCGACTTCACCGATATCCGCGATTTTTGAAAGGTCTGCATCGCCGTGGACCACAACGGATTTTACGTTCGGGGCGCCGCTGATTTTTGAAATATCAAAGCCGTATCCGAGTTCAAGATTTTCCGGGCCTTTTCCGATTTTCACTTCGGCCGGAACAGCCTCGAAAGAAAGCCTTGTGCAGCCTTCCGCCGCGGATGCATCTATCAGAGCCGGGGCATTCCCGTAAAACTGGCAATGCAAAAGATTCTGCAGCTTCGGAATGATAAGTTTTTCATCCTCGCCGTTAAAATCGACCGTCAGGTCTTTTATGTATTCGCAGCCGGAAAGTCCGGAAAGGTCAATAACAGCGCCGGGTTCCGTAAGGCTTGACGTTGCTATTTCAACATATCCTTCTCCGTTATCGGTTATCCTTGTTTTTGCAGGAACGGAAAGTTCATATTCCGTTCCGTCAATCATAAACACTGCGGGGCCGGCCGGTTCTTCCGTTTGTTCCTCCGGCAAAGGCATCGGTCCGACAAAAGGCTCATCTTCATGACAGGCGCACAAAAGCGCGAACATCAAAACAATCAGAAACAAAAGAAATTTTTTCACAAAAACATCTCCCCTCTGATATAGTAGTGTTCTTTTCGGCCTTTTTTGTTGCATTGATTTTTAAAAATCAGCCTCCATAAACGGTTTTTGATGCCTGCTCAACATCCGTAAGGCCGCCGGAGATATTCTCCACAAGGGGGTCGCCGTAATATTTAAGGGTACCCACACCGTCGATATCCGCAAGAAGTCTGTCCGTTACGGAAATTTCGGCGCTTCCGGCGCCGCTGATTTCAACTTCGGCATTTTTACAAACAAGGCTTTTTGCGTCAATGCTTCCGGCGCCGTTCAGCTCCATATCAAATCTTTCCGTTTTTCCGGAAAGATCCATAGAAGCCGCACCGTTAACATCGATTTCAACACCGGCCGCATCGATGTTATAAGCATAGATATCCGCGCCTCCGGTAATATCAAAGGAAAGTACCTTGGAACAGGATGCATCCATCTCAACGCTTATTCCGCCGGAAATATCAATGTCCTCGATATTTGCATAAACGGTTATTTCAAATTCATCCGCAACAAAGTTTCTCTGCTTCGGAAGAGAAATGTCTATGTCCGCACCTTTTACCTCAATTTTAAAACCGTAGTCATCCATGGCCGCAGGATATCTTGCCACTACCTTTGTTTCATCGGAAGGAACGATTTTTATAGCAGCTTTTGGAGTATTGGTAAAGCTGATATTTTCAAAATCGAGGCTTTTTGCCTTGACGTTATTGGCGGAAACAACAGTAACTTCTTTTGTTTCTCCCCTGACGTCATTCGGCTTTACCGCATCGACCACCTGGTTGACTCCATTCATATCAAAAGAACAGCCTGCAAGCAAAAAAGCGCATAAAATAAAGCAAAACGCGGTTTTTATAATTCTATTCAAAGGCCTTGCACCTCCCTATTTATATAATTATAAGTATTATATTTCAATTTCTAAAATATATATTTTGTGTTTTTATCAGGCTTCGATATCCTTCCAGAAACTTTCTCCGGCGGTTTCGGATTCGGTTATACCGAACATTTCAAGAATGGTTTTGGACTGGTCCGCATAGCATTTTCTTGTTCCGAGGTTGGTTCCGGCTTTGATGCCTTTTCCGTAAACAAGAAGCGGAATATATTCTCTGGAATGGTCTGTGGAAGGGGTTGCCGGATCACAGCCGTGGTCCGCGGTTATCATAAGAACATCGTCATCATTAAGTTTTTCCATAAATCCGCCAAGCCATTCGTCAAATTCTGAAAGAGCGTTTGCATAGCCTTCCGCGTCGTTGCGGTGGCCATAGACCATATCGAAGTCAACAAGGTTGATGAAGCAAAGACCGGTAAAATCTTTTTCAACAAGCTCGGAGGTTCTTTCCATACCTATTTTGTTGGGGCCGGTACGGTATGTTTCGGAAACGCCTTTTCCGGCAAAGATATCATATATTTTTCCAACACCGATGGTTGCAAAACCGTTTTTCATAAGAACATCAAGAGCGGTATCCTTTGGCGGAACGAGAGAAAAATCATGGCGGCCGCTGGTTCTGTAATAATCCGGGTATTCGCCTTTAAAGGGTCTTGCGATAACGCGTCCGACACCGTGTTTTCCCTGAAGGAAGGCGCGGGATTTTTCGCAGATTTCATAAAGTTTTTCAAGAGGAATAATGTCCTCGTGTGCAGCAACCTGGAATACGCTGTCTGCGGAGGTATATACAATGGGTTTTCCGGTTTCAACATGTTCTTTTCCGTAATCCATGATAAGCTGGGTTCCGCTGTATGGTTTGTTGCAAAGTATATCAAGGCCGGTGGCCTCTTTAAACTGATCAATTACCTCATCCGGGAAACCTTCCGGATAGGTTGGAAAAGCCTGTTCGGAAACAAGACCCGCAAGCTCCCAGTGACCGGTAGTGGTATCTTTTCCAAGGCTTACTTCGTTAAGGCGGCAGAATGCACCTTTTGGTGCACCGCATTTATCAATGCAGGAAACACCGTCGATATTTCCAAGTCCAAGGCTTATCATGTTCGGAATATTAAGTTTTCCGCTGGCGGCGCAGGCCGCAAGGGTGTTGCTGCCCTCATCGCCGAAGGCTGCTGCATCCGGAAGCTCGCCAACTCCAAAGGAATCCAGTACTATCCAAAAAACGCGTTTTGTTTTCATTTTGCTTCTCCTTTCTCTATTTCATCAAGGTCCTTTACACCTTTGATGACCTTATAGCTTTCGGTCTGGTCCGGAAGCTCTTTTTTTCTAAGCTTGTTTTCAAGGATCTCTTTTGTAAATTTATAAATGACCGCAAAGGTCGGAACACCGATGAACATACCGAGGATTCCGAAAATTCCGCCGCCCACAAGGATGGCGAACATTACCCAAAGGGCCGGAAGGCCGGTGCTGTCTCCAAGGATCTTCGGGCCGATGACGTTTCCGTCAAGCTGCTGAAGAACAAGTACAAAAATCGCAAACCAAAGCGCCTGCCAGGGATCAACCATGAGAAGTATAAGAACGGAAGGGATTGCGCCAAGGAACGGACCGAAGAACGGAATAACGTTTGTGCAGCCTATGATAAAGCTGATAAGCATTGTGAACTCAAATCCGATTATGCTCATTCCGATGAAGCAAAGGATACCGATAATAAGAGAGTCCAAAAGTTTTCCGTTGATGAATCCGCTGAAAATGCGGTGGGATTCTCTTGCAACTCTTACGAGGGTTTCCGCTGTTTCTTTTTTAAACAGGGCATAAAGCGCTTTTTTCAGCTGGGCGATTAATGTTTCCTTGCTGAACATGATATAAATAGAAAGAATTATTGCGATTACGATATCGAATACGATGGATCCTATCCTTACGGAAAGGTTTGCGATATTTGCTATCTGAGGAAGAAGATCTTCGCTGTATTCCTTGAGGAGGTTCATTGCAACTTCCGGAGTTATCTCAAACTCAAGGAAGGTGTCGATTATCGGAAGAGAAAGGCCATAGCTGTCCGCAACATTCTTTACAAAAGCCTGAAGGCTGTCGAGGTAATGGGGAATGTTTGTAATAAGGATATTTATGCTTTCTGTAACGTCCGGCATTACGATATAGAAGAAAGCTCCGAGGACGGCGATAGTTGCTATCCAGGTTGCGATTATTGCAAGAACACGGCGAAGGCCTTTGCGCGGTTTTGTTTTTTCAACAAAGCCGCAGTGCTTTTCAAAAAACATAAGGGGACCGTTAAGAAGATAGGCAAAAATAATGCCGAATGTAAAAGGTCTTAAAATGTCGGCAATATTTGACCAAAGATCTCCCACCACATCCCAGTTTTTAAGCGTAAAATAGAAAAGGATTATAAATGCGCCTGCTGCGGCATATACCGCGGCGCGCTTTGTCATGCTTTTATTCCATTCAAACTTCAAAGCTTCTGCACCTTCTTTTTTGAAAAACATCCTTTATTTTTTTCATAATATCATATTTATATTATAAAATCCATTAAATATTTTTTAATATTGAGCATAAAAACCTTTTTATACTTTAATTTTTGGTTTTTTTATGCTATATTGAAACCAAGGAAGGTGAAATTATGGAATTTCAGGCAGAGATCATCCGGGCCATCCAATCCGTTGCAAGCCCGGCTCTTGATATAATTTTTCAGGCAATAACAATGCTCGGTGAAGATTTTTTCATTATCTTCGTCGCTACTTTTATCTATTGGTGTTTTAATAAGGAAATGGGATACTGGATGTGCTGGTGTCTTTCCCTCGGAAATCTTTTTGTAAGCACCGTTAAGGTTGCCGTTGCTCTCGAACGTCCCATCGGATATGAGGGTATCCGCACTTTAAGAGAACATACCGCACCGGGATATTCCTTCCCCAGCGGCCATACCCATGCTTCCGCAAACTTTTTCACTTCTATTGCAAGAGCGGTAAACCGCAAGCGTTTTTGGGCCCTTGCATTTATTGTTCCGGCTCTTGTTGGTCTTTCCCGTCTTTATCTCGGTGTTCACTGGCCCATTGATGTTATCGGCGGATACGTTATCGGCATTGGTCTTCCCCTTTTGCTCTGGCTTCTTTACAGAAAATATGCGGCAAAAAAGGCATTGATGTTCTTTATAAGCACCGCGGTTTTTGTTCCGTTCTGTTTTATTTTCAGCGATGATACAAGCCTTTGGAAAAGCTTCGGCTTTGCTCTCGGTGTTGCAATCGGAGCGTTTTTTGAAACAAAATTTATCAATTTTGAAATAGACGAAGTCCCCGTAAAGAAAAAAGCTATCCGTTATATCGGCGGCATTGTACTTATTCTTGTTGTTTATCTCGGCATGAAAGCTCTTCTTCCCACCGGGCCCATCTATTCCTTCATCCGCTATCTTTGCATACCTCTTGCGGCAACCGCCCTTTGGCCCGCAATTTTCAAAAAATATAAATTCTGATAAGCCGGATCGGGCGGGCAAAATGCCCGCCCGCTTTTTATGCTCATTTTTATGAAAGGAGGTTTTTCCTCTGCGATACTTCATGCTCAACAAACCGAGCGGCGTTGTTACCGCCGTTACCGATAAGGAATCCAAAACGGTAATGGACTGTTTTCCTTCGGATATCAGCCCGGGGCTTTTCCCAGTCGGAAGACTTGATCGGGATACAAAGGGCCTTCTTATCATAACGGACGACGGAGATTTTGCTTTTCGCATGCTCCGGCCGGAATTTGGCATAACAAAGCGATATTTTTTCCGCGCATTCGGAGAAATAAGCGAAGAAAAAATCCAAAAACTTTCAAAAGGCGGCCTTCTTTACGGAAACGGAGAAAGCGCAAGGCCTGCTTTTCTTTCGGATATAAAAACGAGCACCGTTACAAACGATCTTGAGCATATTCCGGAAAATGACCGTGCTCACTGCATGAAAAATCCAAGCGGAAAAACTTTTTCCGCCGTTATAACCGTTACCGAAGGCAAGCGCCACGAGGTAAAACTTCTTTTAAAATCCATCGGCTGCAAAATTTTTTATCTGAAGCGCATATCCATGGGATCCTTTGTGCTCGATCCGGTGCTCAAACCCGGAGAATACCGTGAGTTCACCCCTGAAGAAACAAAAACAGCCGAAGAATACAGAAAAATATTTATTCCGCTTTAAAATAAAAACAGGCAGGGCTTCTATGGCTCTGCCTGTTTTTATGAAAGATATTATAAGGAGTATTATGAATGTTTCGTTTTAAAGAAGGTGGATTCCCTCTGCTTCACAGGATTCTATCATTTCTTCGGACCATATGGATGACTGAACTTCGCCTATATGGCGTTTTCCCAAAAGGAGCATGCAGATTCGGGACTGGCCAAGGCCGCCGCCCATAGTTTGCGGAAGCTCTCCGGCAAGAAGCGCTTTATGGAACGGAAGATCCGCTCTGTCGTTGCATCCGGAAATCTGGAGCTGGGCATCAAGGGCCTTTGCGTCAACGCGGATACCCATGGAAGAAATTTCGAACGCGTGTTCAAGAACAGGGTTCCATACAAGGATATCGCCGTTGAGCATCCAGTCGTCATAGTCCGGAGCTCTTCCGTCATGGGGTTTTCCGCTTTTAAGCGGAAGGCCTATCTGCATAAGAAAAACCGCGCCGTATTCTTTTGTTGCGGCGTCCTCCCTTTCCTTTGGAGTAAAGGAAGGATATCTGTCCTCAAGATCCTGGGTGGAAATAAAAGTTATCTCTTCCGGAAGGAATGGCTTCATCCCGCCGAATCTTCCGCAAAGCTTGAACTGGGTTTCCTTAAGGGCTTCATAAATATCCTTTACTGCGTTTTTAAGGGTATGGAGGTTGCGCTCATCCGGGTTTATCACCTTTTCCCAGTCCCACTGGTCAACATAGATGGAATGGAGCGCATCGAGGGTTTCATCCCTGCGGATGGCATTCATATCGGTATAAAGACCGGTGCCGACGGTAAAACCGTATTTTTTAAGGGCAAGGCGCTTCCATTTTGCAAGGGACTGGACGACCTGCACCTTTCTGCTTCCGATATCGAGGATATCGAATTCAACCGGGCGCTCAACGCCGCTTAAGTTATCGTTAAGACCGGTTTCCGGAAATACAAAGAGCGGTGCGGAAACACGGGTAAGATTAAGGGCATCCGCAAGTTCGCGCTCAAAGCTGTCCTTAATGAATTTTATTGCAACTTCTGTTTCAAGAATATTGAAATTACCGAAAGTTGCCTCTCTTTCTTCTTTATTCACGGATATGCCCCCTTTCGCTGCAATCATGTTTAATATTTTAACACATTAAAGCGATATAATCAATGATTTTTTTGTTGCAAAAAAAAATTCTTTTGCATAATATGCGGAAAAAGAAAAAAGGCTCCCTGCGGAACCTCTTTAAATTTTTAAAAAGTATTATCAGCCGATTTCTTTTCCGCAATGCTGGCAGAATTTGCCCTCGTTTCTTCCAAGTCTTTTTCCGCAATGGGGACATTTGTTATAAAGAAAATCCGGAATAAGGCAGGAAAGAGTTACAACAAAACCGATTATTACCAAGGGACTGAAAAAATAGCCCGCAAGCATAATGACAAATCCAATAACCATAAGCAAATCTCTCAGATCCCGGGCCTTTTTATAATTCAAAGCTATCGCCTCCCCATAAATAAAATAATTTTTTTAATTATAGCATCGAGGATATTCTTTTTCAATAACAAATAATTTATAGCTTCATCTGTTTAATTTTATAGTATAATGTGATATACTATATATTTAGGCAAAAAAGAAAAACTTTCTCCAAAAACGGAGGTTTTAATAATGACAAGCGCAGAAAAATTTTTTGAACAAATGAAAAATAAAAAGGTGGCCTTTATCGGCATCGGTGTTTCCCATACCGACGTTATCCGCCAGTTTGCTGAAAAAGGCATTGCCACCGAGGCAAGGGACAAAGCCGACAGAGAAAAACTCGGCGAAACCGCCGACCTTCTTGAAAAATCCGGCGCAGTTCTTAAACTTGGCGAAGGCTATCTTGACAATATCGATGCGGACGTTGTTTTCCGCACTCCCGGAATGAACTGGTGGAACCCCACCCTTTGCGAGCTTCGCCGTGAAGGAAAAGCGGTCACCAGCGAGATGGAGGTCTTTTTTGACCTCTGTCCCTGCAAAAAATACGCGGTCACCGGTTCCGACGGAAAAACGACCACCACTACTCTTATCTCCGAATTTCTTGCTGCGGAGGGAAAAACCGTTCATAAGGGCGGCAACATCGGCCGTGCCCTGCTTCCGATAATCGAGGAAATCAAAGATGACGACAGAGCGGTTGTTGAACTTTCTTCCTTCCAGCTTATTTCCATGCGCACTTCTCCGGACATTGCGGTTGTTACAAACGTTGCCCCGAACCACCTTGACGTTCATAAAGATATGGAGGAATATATCGAGGCAAAACGCAATGTTCTTCGCCATCAGAACGCTTTTTCCGTTGCGGTACTCAATGCGGATAACATTATCACCAAAAGCATGGCGGAACTTGTTCGCGGCGAACTTCGCTGGTTCAGCCACCTGAACCCCGTTGAAAACGGAGCATATCTTCGTGAGGACGGAATGCTCTGCTATTGCGAACACGGAAAAACCACCGAGCTTTTCCACAGAAGCGATATAAAAATCCCCGGCCTTCATAACGTTGAAAACTATCTTACCGCCATTGCGGCAACCTGGGGCGAGGTTTCTGTTGAAACCATGCATTCCGTTGCAAAAACCTTTGGCGGCGTTGAACACCGCATAGAACTCTGCAGAGAATTTGAGGGCGTTAAATGGTATAACGATTCCATCGCCACAAGCCCAACCAGAACCATTGCGGGACTTTCCTGTTTTGACCAGAAGGTTATTCTTCTTGCGGGCGGCTATGATAAAAACATCCCCTATGCTCCTCTTGCGCCGAGCCTTATTGAAAAGGTAAAGCTACTTATTCTTTGCGGACCCACCGCACCGAAAATTGCGGAGGCACTTCAGAATCATCCGGATTATTCCGGCGAACCGGAAGTTATGTTTGTTGAGGATATGGAAGAGGCGGTTTCCACCGCTTATGCATACGCAGAAGAGGGCGATATCGTAACCCTTTCTCCCGCTTCCGCAAGTTTTGACCGTTACCGCAACTTTGAACTCCGCGGAAAACATTTCAAGGAACTTGTTTCAAAAATCGGTCAGGTGGAAGGCCTTTCCGCAGAGGAACTTTGGCCCGATTACAAGGTTTAAGGAGGAAAACATGGATACAAAGGAAATGCTTATAAAACTTTCTTCCGTTGACGGAAACTCCGGCGACGAAAAACTTGCGGCAAAAGCCGCAGTTGAAATCCTTTCCGCATACGGAAAAACCTACATAGACAACCTTGGAAGCGTTATCTGCGAAGTTGCGCCGAAGAAAAACGGCCGCCACGTTATGCTTGACGCCCACCTTGATCAGATCGCGCTCATGGTAATAAATATTGAGGAAAACGGATTTTTGCGCACCTATCCCTGCGGCGGAATCGACCGCAGAGGAATTTACGGAACAAAGGTCCGCGTTCTTGGAAAAGACGGGGAATACCTCGGAATCGTATGCAATGTTCCTCCCCACCTTAAAGACGTTAACGAAAAGAACCCCGAAAGGGACGAAATTTTCATTGATATCGGCTTCAATAAAGAAGAAACAGAAAAACGCGTCCGCCTTGGGGACCGCGTTATGATGTGCGGAAGATGGAGCGAAATCGGAAACGGATACGTCACCGGCCCCGCTCTTGATGACAGAAGCGGCTGCGTAACCATTCTTGAAGCCCTTGAAATCCTTAAAGATAAAGAACTCCCCTGCGGACTTACCGCTGTTTTCTCCACCCGTGAGGAAACCGGAGGCCAGGGCGCAGGCGCCGCTGCTTTTGCGGTAGCTCCCACAGAAGCTGTTGAAATCGACGTTGGCTTTGGTAAGACCCCGGATACCACCGAAATCAACTCCAAGGCCATGAAAAAGGGTCCTGTAGTTGCTTTTCATCCGACCCTTGATATTGAAATTTCCAGAAAACTCATCGCTCTTGCTGAAAAGAATGATATTCCCTTCCAGGTCGAAGCCTACGGCGGAAGTTCCACCGGAACAAATGCCGACGATATCGCTTCTGCCGGACCGGGAGTCCGCACCGGACTTATCTCCATTCCCCAGCAGTATATGCACAGCATAATCGAAAAAATTTCCGTTGATGACGTAAAAAATGTCGGCAGGCTTCTTGCTGCATTCGTAATGGAAGGAGGAAATGAATGATGAAAACTTTCCTCGAAAATCTTGAGGCGCTTTCTCTTGCTGCCGGAACTTCCGGTGATGAAAGCGCAGTAAGAAAAATCATATATAACGAGGTTATCTCCTATCCCGGCTGTTTTGTAAAAACCGATAACGCCGGAAACCTTATCGTTAGCAAAAAAGGCAAAAAGGAACCGAAAAACAAACTCATGCTCTCCGCCCACATGGACGAAGTCGGTTTCATCATCACCCATATTGATGAAAACGGTTTTCTTAAATTCAGCAACGTCGGCGGAATCGACAGCCGCGTTATAGTCGGAAAACGCCTTCTCGTCGGTGAAAATAAAATCCCCGGACTTCTTGGAAGCAAGGCTATACACCTTGTTAAAAAAGAGGAATTCGATAATCCCACCAAGACAAACGACCTTTATATCGACATCGGTGCAGATACCAAAGAAGAGGCAGAAAAGCTTGTAAAACTCGGCGACAGAGCTGTTTTTGACAGCGATTTTGAAAAGTTCGGCAATAACTGCGTTATGGGTAAGGCTCTTGATGACAGAGCCGGCTGCGCCGTTCTCATGGAACTTCTTAAAGATGAGGCGGAATATAACTTTACCGTCTGCTTCACCACCAGGGAGGAAGTTGGCGGAAACAGCGCCGGAAACGCCGCCTTTACCGTCGATCCCGATATCGCCGTTGTTGTTGAAGCAACCACCGCAGGCGACGTTCCCTGTGTTCCCGGTGATAAATTTATCTGCAAACAGGGCCAGGGACCGGTTGTTTCCTTCCGTGATAACGGAACCCTTTATGATATGGAACTTTATCATCATGTAATGGACCTTTGTAAGGAAAACAACATCCCCGCCCAGACAAAACACGGCATCTGCGGCTTTAATGATGCAAAATTCATCCACCAGGCAAGAGGAGGCATCCGCCCTGTTGCTGTTTCTCTTCCTGCAAGATACATCCACAGCCCCTATGCGACCATCGACCTTACCGACGCGGAAAACACGATCTCCCTCATAAAGATTTTGAGCAGGGAGCTTTGTGAAATATGATAAAGCTTATTGACGATATAGACCTTCTTGACCGGCTTTCTGAAAAAGAGCCATATTTCGGAAGTCTTTTTACCGCGGCGGCTGTTTCGTTTTTTGATGACCCGGAGCTTTTGAGCATCTGGATAGAACTTGACGAAAAGGGCCGTGCTCATTCGTTTCTCAACGCATCATCGGATTCGATAATGCTGTTTTCTCCCTATGGCCTTCCGGGAACGGAAATGGTCATGTTTGCAACAAATCTTATTTCCGGCGGAAGCATAAAGAATATAGAATGTGATGAAAACTGCTTCGGCGTGCTCAAAAATCTTTTTGATTTTGATAACGAGGATGCCGTGCAGATGGTACAAAAAAATCGCATAGACACGCAAAAAAACGCATTTGAAGTACACTATTTTGAAAACTTTGACGATGCGTGGGAAGTTACAAAAACCCTCTTTGCCGATGAAGCAGATTCCGTAAAAGATTTCTGGAAGCTGAAGATAGTGCGCGGCGTGCTCAAAAACCAAAGCACCCTTCTGACTCTTCATGATAAAGTGGCTGTTTCCACCGCATGCATCCGCGGAAGAACGAAAAACGCCGGCGCCATAACTTCCGTTGTAACCCTTCCGGAGCACCGCCACAGAGGATACGCCTCATATCTTACCGCCCTTTGCTCAAATATGCTCGTTGATGAAGGCAGAGAGGCATGGCTTGTTCCGGCAAATACGGATGTCAGAAAAATGTATGAAAAACTCGGCTTTACCGCCGTTAAAAAGTACCACTATTTATACAACATAAAGGAAAAGGAAGACATAAAATGACCGAATTTTTCAAAATCGACGGCCGCCTTCGCGATATTGCGGAGCGTGCCGAAGCGGATTGCCGCGAACCTTTCGCAAGAATTAGCGAAATCGAAACCTATAACAATGAAAAAGTGCTCCGCGCATTTATCGACAACCGCGTAAGCGAAAGCCTTTTTGCCGGTTCCTCCGGTTATGGCTATGATGACCGCGGCCGTGAGATCCTTGACAGCGTATGGAGCCAGGTTTTCGGAACTGAAGACTCCATGGTGCGCCATAACTTTATGAGCGGCACCCACGCCATCTCCACTGCCCTTTTCGGAATCCTCCGCCCCGGCGACAAAATGGTTTCCCTTACCGGAACTCCCTATGACACCCTTAACGGCGTTATCCACGGAAAAGGGGTTGGCTCCCTTGAGGAATTCGGCGTTATTTATGACGAGCTTCCTCTTCTTGAGGACGGCACCGTTGACTATGACCGCATTCCCGAAGCGGTGAATGGCGCAAAAATGGCATATATCCAGCGTTCCCGCGGATATTCCACCCGCCCCAGCCTTACCATCGAAGTTATCAAAAAGATTTTCGATATCGTTCACGAATCCAACCCGGATGCGGTATGCGTCTGTGATAACTGTTACGGCGAATTTGTGGATAAACTTGAGCCCACCCAGGTCGGCGCAGACCTTATCATCGGTTCCCTTATCAAAAACCCCGGCGCAGGCATTGCCCACACCGGCGGCTACATCACCGGTAAACACGAATACGTTGAGCTTTGCGCCCACCGTCTTTCCGCTCCCGGAGTTGGAAGAGAGGTCGGCTGCACTCTTAACGAGCTTCGCCCCATGTATCAGGGACTTTTCTTCTCCCCCACCGTTACCGCTTCCGCCGTTAAAACCGCTGTTTTTGCAAGCCGCTTTTTTGAACTTTGCGGTTTTGAGGCTGACCCGGCTTTTGATGATCCCAGAACAGATATCATCGAAACCATCGCTCTTAAAACTCCGGAGGCACTTTGCGCTTTCTGCCGCGGAATCCAGAGCGGTTCTCCCATCGACGCATACGTAACCCCCGAACCCTGGGATATGCCCGGTTATGACAGCCAGGTAATCATGGCCGCCGGCGCATTCAACCTTGGCGCTTCCGTCGAGCTTTCCGCAGATGCTCCCCTTCGCGAACCCTATTCCGTATGGATGCAGGGCGGACTTACCTATCCCACCGCAAAAATGGGCGTTATGCTTGCGGCACAGTCCATGATGAACGAGGGACTTCTTTCTCTCTGATTGACAACTGAAAAAGTTTAATGTAAAATATAAATCCGCGGGATACCGCGGAATACGCGGATATGGCGGAATTGGCAGACGCGCCAGACTTAGGATCTGGTGTTTACACGTGCAGGTTCGACCCCTGTTATCCGCACCAAAAAAACACCGTCCCTTTTTGGGACGGTGTTTTTTATTGCTGTGGAAAATTATCTTCCCCTATGGTACAATAGAGGCAAACTTTTATCACCCATGACCTTTCAAGAAAGGGCGTTTTGTATGGAATTCAATCAAAAACTGCAGGAACTTAGAAAAGCAAAGGGCATTACCCAGGAAGAACTTGCCCAATGCCTTTACGTTTCCCGAACGGCCGTTTCAAAATGGGAATCCGGAAGAGGATATCCAAACATAGATTCTCTTAAAGCCATCGCCGCTTTTTTCTGCGTAACGGTTGACGAACTTCTTTCCGGCGAAGAGATACTTACCATTGCAAAAGAGGAAAACGAACAGAAAGAAAAGCATTATCGTGACCTTGTTTTCGGCCTTCTTGATTGCTGCGCCGCGCTTTTCTTTTTTCTTCCGCTTTTCGGCCAAAATGAGGGAGAAATCGTCCGGGGCGCTTCTCTTTTATCTCTTACCGGAACGGAACCGTATCTTAAGGCGACATATTTTGCCGCAGTTATCGGAATGATATTATCGGGTATTTTTACCCTTGCTTTTCAGAATACCGATTTTTTATTTTTTGAAAAGAAAAAAACAAAGATCTCGTTTTTGCTCAACGCCTTCGGAACCCTTGTTTTTATTGCAAGCTCCCAGCCCTATGCCGCGGCGCTTTTGTTCGTTTTTCTTATGATAAAAGTCTTTTTTCTTATAAAAACCAAATGATACGCAAAGTATCGCGATTGCGACGAAGCGTTTCTTGAGGATATTACCGCCTTCTTTTAAACTGTGTTTCGGCGAAAGCCGAAAACATTTTTAAGGAGGCTTTTTCATTGAAAAAGAAAGAAAGAGATATCATTTTTGCCGCGTTTTTTCTTGCGTTATTTGTTTTATGGACAGCGGCGGTCTGTTTTATTGACGTAAAGCCCATAGGCCCGCTCGGATCCTCGGTCGGTTTTTCAAATTTTAACGGTTTTATCCACAGCCTTACCGGAGTTCACATGCGGCTTTATACCCTTACGGATATTCTGAGCATTGTTCCACTCGGTTTTGCAGGAGGATTCGGGATTTTAGGGCTTATCCAATGGATAAAAAGAGGAAAAATATCGAAGGTGGACAGCAGCATCCTTGTCCTTGGCATTTTTTACGCCGCTATCATTGTTACATTCATCTTTTTTGAGTTTTTTCCGGTAAATTATCGGCCGGTTCTTATTGAGGGAATCCTTGAACCTTCGTACCCTTCCTCCACCACTTTGCTCGTTATGTGCGTGATCTCCTCCGCCGCGATGCAGCTGGATTCCCGAATAAAAAACGTTTTCTTTCGAAGGAGCATAAACTTTCTTCTTTATGCTTTTACAGCTTTTATGGTTTTTTCAAGGCTTTTTTCCGGCGTTCACTGGATAAGCGATATCATCGGCGGCGTTTTATTAAGTTTTGGCCTTCTTTTTCTCTATCGCTTTTTCTGCCGGCATTTTTCTTAAAAATCTGTTCTTTTATCCAAAAATCTCCCTTGAAATTTGTATAAAACGCCTTGATTTTTCGTAAACATATAATTATAATTAAATGGACAGCGCAATTATCTCAATTTAAGGAGTTATATATGATAAATTTTAATGAAATCAAAGGCTTCATCTGCGATATGGATGGAGTTATCTATCGCGGAAACCAGATAATCCCCGGCGTTCGCGAATTTATTGACTGGCTTCATGCCGAAAACAAAAAATTCCTTTTCCTTACCAACAACAGCTGCTACACTCCCAGGGAGCTTCAGCAGAAACTTGCCCGCATGGGTCTTGATGTTTCGGAAGATCATTTTTACACAAGCGCCCTTGCAACCGCCGCCTTCCTTAAAGAACAGGCTCCCGGCTGCAGCGTCTATGCCATCGGCGAGGCGGCACTTTTCAATGCCCTTTATGATGCAGGCATTACCATGAACGACATCAACCCTGACTATGTTGTTGTTGGCGAAGGAAAAACCTATTCTTTCGATACCATCACCAAGGCGGCGAACCTTGTTCGCAACGGCGCAAAACTTATCGGAACAAACTCCGATATTTCCGCACCTATTGAAAACGGAATTATGCCCGCCTGCGGCGCACTTGTTGCACCTATCGAAATCGCCACCGGCAAAAAGGCTTATTTTTGCGGAAAACCGAATCCTCTTATGATGCGTACCGGCCTTCGCATGCTCAACTGCCATTCCAACGAAGCAGTCATGGTTGGCGACAGAATGGATACGGACGTTATCTCCGGACTTGAATCCGGTATGAAAACCGTTCTTGTTCTTTCCGGCGCATCCACCGAAGAAACCCCCAAAACCTATGGCTACCGCCCTTCCGCAATTCTTGAAAACGTCGGCTGCATCCCGAAAGAAGCCGCAAAATAACAAAAACAAAAACCCGCAAAAGCTGCGGGTTTTATTTTAAAAACAATTCCTATCTTGTTCATATGATTTATATTGCTTCTGGCAAAAAAGATGATATAATATGGGCAGAAGCGAAAAAGGAGATGCTTTTTATGTGGCTTTTGGCAGCTGCCGGTTCGGCATTTTTTGCCGGACTTACTTCGATCCTTGCAAAATGCGGAATAAAAAACACCGATTCTGATATTGCAACGGCTATCCGCACGGGGGTTGTTCTTGTTTTTTCATGGATAATGGTTTTCATAGTCGGTTCCGCGGAAACCATCGGTGAAATAAGCGCCCGCTCCTTTATTTTTCTTGTTCTTTCCGGACTTGCAACCGGCGCTTCCTGGATATGTTATTTTAAAGCGCTTTCCGTCGGCGATGTTAACAAAGTTGTTCCCATCGACAAATCGAGCACAATTCTTACGGTTCTTCTTGCAATAATCTTCTTTGGCGAAACGGAAGGACTTTTTGTAAAGCTCATCTGCACCGCCGTTCTCGGCATCGGGATCCTTCTTATGGTTGAGAAAAAAGATTATTCCGGTGAAAACCGCCGCGGCTGGATGATGTATGCCGTTCTTTCCGCCGTTTTTGCCGCGGCAACTTCGATACTTGCAAAAATCGGAATCGATGGGGTGGAATCCAATCTTGGAACCGCCCTTCGAACCGTTGTCGTTCTAGTTATGGCATGGATGGTTGTTTTTATGAAAGAAAAACAGGATAAAATAAAATCCGTTGATAAAAGGGAGCTTGTTTTCATCTGTTTATCCGGACTTGCAACCGGTGCTTCGTGGCTTTGCTATTATTACGCCATACAAAACGGCATAGTAAGCATTGTTGTTCCCATTGATAAACTCAGCATAATTTTTGCGGTTGCTTTTTCATATTTTGTATTCGGCGAAAAGCTTAATAAAAAAAGTTTTCTCGGTCTTTTGCTTATGATGGCGGCAACTGTTGTTATGGCGATAACCGGATAAAAAACTGCGGCCTTCCTTCCGCAGTTTTTTTATTATGTTTTCACACAATGTTTACAGCTTATTGATTGACAAGGAAAGATGATTTGTATTATATTATATTATAGATATTTATAGATTACTTTAAAAGGGGGTATCCGGCTTTGAAAAAAACAAAAATATTTTCTCTTATCTGCGCCGTTTTGGCTTTCTGCATGGCTTTTTCCGGCTGCACAGTTTTTGAAACGGATACCGAAGCCTTGATGCAGCCCCCTGTTTTTTCAGAAGAACAGGAAAAGCTCAACGCCGCCCTTACCAAAGTTGCCGGCGAGGGTTATAATCTTAAATATCCCGCCAGCGGCGGCTCGAACTCCGCTTTTATTTTTAAAGACCTTGATGACGACGGTGTTGACGAAGCCATGGCTTTTTATTCCACCGACGGCAGCAACACAAGGATAAACGTTCTTAAACAAAACGAAGAAGGCTGGGTATCCGTTTATGAAGCCGCAGGTTTTACCGGCGATATCATGAACATAGAGTTTGCGGATATCGATAAAAACAGCCCCGCTGTCATTATCAGCTGGGCGGACGAAATCGGAATATACCGTTTTGAAAACAACCGTCTTAAAGAACTCCACAGTTCCGAATGCTACGGTTCCGATATTGTTGATATGGACGGAAACGGTTTTTCCGACGTTGTTATTTTTAAAGGTTCCGCCATGGACCGCAACGTAGTGAATATTTTCCGCATCTATGAAAACAAACCCGCCGTTACCGAGGATGTTATCATCCACGCGGAATACAGCGGCATTTATTCTTCCAAAACCGGTGATATCGGCGACGGAAGAACCGCATATTTTATCGACTGCTCCATTTCCGAAGGTGTTTATCTTACCGAAATGATAATCATTGAAGAAAATACCGCAAAAGAGTTTACCATTGACGACTTTGTTGAAGATGAAACCGCAGAAGTTCCCGAAACTCCGGAAGAGAGTGACGGAAGCACCATAATCATCATCGGCGGAAGCCTTGGCAAAAGAAGGATTTTTACCAGAAATACCGCCGTTTCCTGTATGGATACCAACGGCGACGGAATCATGGAACTTCCGGTAGAAGTTCGCGATGACTATGCACAGGAAGCATCCGATACGGTTTACTATCTCGAATATATGCAGTATAACGGCGTTAACTCCGTTCCCGCATGGCATGGCGTTGCCAATACGGAAAGCGGTTATCTCTTTACTCTTCCAAGACCCTGGAACTCTGCTGCGACTGCTGTTATAGACAGCGCCTCAGGCGAGCTTTCCTTTGTTTCTGCTGAAAACGGAGAAACCGTTCTTCGTGTCCATACCGTTCTTAAAAGCGATTATCAGGATAAATACGAGGACTATGTTCTTGCTGCAGAAAGCGAAGACCATTATTTCTATGTTGAAGCCCTTGCCGATCCGGAAAGCAATTTCTATATCGACCCCATAACTTTTGAAGATTGTTTTATCTTAATATAAATCACAGGAGGAATGAAAAATGAAAAAAATTCTTGTTTGTGAAGATGAAGACGCCATCCGCGAATTTGAAGTTATTACCCTTCGCCGTGCGGGATACGAAGTTGTTGATGCCTGCTGCGGAGAGGATGCAATAAAATATTTTGAAGCAGCACCCAACGATTTCAGCGTTGTTCTTCTTGATGTTATGATGCCCGGTATTGACGGTTTTGCCGTTTGCCAGCGCATAAGAAAACAGAACAGCAATGTCGGCATCATCATCCTTTCCGCAAAATCCCAGGAAATGGATAAGGTAAACGGCCTTATGCTCGGTGCGGACGACTATGTTACAAAACCCTTCTCTCCAAGCGAGCTTACCGCAAGGGTGGATGCCATTTGCAGAAGGATCTCCGTTCTTGCACCGGAAGTTTCCCATAACGACCAGCTTGTTTCCGGTCCTTTTACCCTTAACATCCTCAGCCGCACCCTTACCAAAAACGGCACTCCCATCGATCTTACCCAGGTTGAGTTCCAGCTTATGGAGCTTTTCATGAACAACGAGGGCACCGCTCTTGAAAGAAAGAATATTCTCATCCGCATCTGGGGAGAAAACTATAACGGCGACGACAAGATCGTTGACGTAAACATCAGAAGACTTCGCATGAAGATCGAAGACGAACCTTCGAACCCCGCTCATCTCCAGACTGTATGGGGCTTTGGCTACAAATGGATGGCATAAATTTTAAAAACGCATAAAAGCGAAAGGAGGACGCCGAATGGCAGTAAAGAAAATAACCAGACGCTGGCTTTTCAACAGCCTCGGCGTTATTCTTGTAATACTTATCGCTCTTGAATTTGTAATAGCCTTTTCTGTAAAAGACTATTATTACGGAAGCGTTGAAAGAATAGTTTATTCCCAGGCGGAAACGGTTTCCGGCCTTCTTTCAAAGCATGCTTCCGAAGAAAACAGCGACTATGAGGAATACTTCCGCGGAATAGTAACTTCCTTTGAACACCGAAATGTAATGGAACTTATGGTCCTTGATAACAGCGGAAATGTCGTTCTCACCTCCAGCGGATTTTTGCCGGAAGAGGTAAATCTTACTTCCGACTGTTTTGAAGCCGCCGGAAACGTTGACAGAACGGCGGATTTTACCGGTGAACTCAACGGCGAAAACATCATGTCCGTAACCGTTATTCCCAAAGGCAACACAGATGATTTTACCGCCTTCCGCCTTGTAACCTCCCTTGAAAAAGTCGATACACAGATAACCGTTATCATCATCGGAACAGGACTTATCTGTATTGCAATCATCTTCTTTGTTATCGTTTCCGGTTCCTATTTCATCAACTCCATTGTTAACCCGGTCGGCCAGATAGGCGAAGCGGCAAAGAAAATCGCCGAGGGCGACTTCCATACCCGCCTTGAGAAAAAGACCGACGACGAAATAGGCGAACTTTGCGATACCATAAACTACATGGCCGATGAACTTGGCGCAACGGAAAAAATGAAAAACGATTTCATCTCCTCCGTTTCACATGAACTCAGAACTCCTCTCACCGCCATAAAAGGCTGGGCAGAGATGCTTGAGGATTCCTCAAAGGATTCCACCATTGACAACACCACCCTTGAAAGAGGCATGGGCGTTATCATCGGCGAAACCGAACGCCTTTCCGTAATGGTTGAGGAACTTCTTGACTTCTCAAGACTCCAGAGCGGAAGAATGATACTTCAGCCCATGAAGCTTGATATCATTGCGGAACTTTCCGAGGCGGTGATCACTTTTGAACAACGCGCCATCCGCGAAAAAAAAGCCCTTAACTATGAGGAAAACGACGATATAATCCCTGTTACCGGCGATAAAAACCGCCTTCGCCAGGTTTTCGTAAACATCATAGATAATGCGCTTAAATACAGCGATGAGGGCGGCTCCGTAACAATCACCGCGATTCGTTCCGAGGGCGGTTTTGTGGATATTGCTGTTGCTGATACCGGCATCGGCATCCCCGCGGACCAGCTTGAAAAAGTAAAGACAAAATTCTTTAAAGGCAACGCAACCCGCCGCGGAAGCGGAATCGGTCTTGCTGTTGCGGACGAAATAATAAGAATGCACGGCGGCGAAATACTGCTCGACAGTATCGAAGGTGTCGGAACAACCGTTACCATCCGCCTTCCCATAGATAAATAAAATAAAAGGAGAAATTATGGAACAGAAAGAAAAACAGGCCTGTGCAATAAAAACTTCCGTCGGCGGCCAGGCACTTCTTGAGGGCATTATGATGAAAGGCCCGTTCAAAAGCGCCATGGCTGTTCGCAAACCGGACGGAGAAATAGACGTATCTATTTGGGATACCAAAAAACTTACCGGAGTCAGAAAAATCCCCTTTATCCGCGGAACTTTTAATTTTATTGACACTCTTATTCAGGGCTATGACTGCCTTATGAAATCCGCGGAAATTTCCGGCCAGGAAGAGGAACCGGATAAATTTGAACTTTGGCTCAACAAGGTTTTCGGAAAAGCCGCCGGCACCGTTCTTAACTTTGTTATAACCATCCTTGCGGTGGTTCTTGCGGTTGGACTTTTCTTCGGCGTTCCCGCTCTTATCACCAGCTTTATCGGAAACTATGTTGAAAGCAGAGTTCTTCTTTCCGCAATCGAAGGCGTTATTAAAATCGCCATTTTCTTTGCATACATCATCGGTGTTTCCAAGATGAGCGATATTCACCGTACTTTTATGTATCACGGCGCGGAACACAAGACCATTTTCTGCTATGAACAGGGCCTTGAACTTACCGTTGAAAACGTTCGCAAGCAAAAACGCTTCCACCCCAGATGCGGAACAAGCTTTCTTCTCATCGTTCTTGTTGTAAGCATCCTTGTTTCCTCCGTCGTTACATGGGATAATGTTCTTATGCGCGTTGGAATGAAGGTCCTTCTTCTTCCCATAACCGTAGGTATTTCTTATGAGATAATCAAGTTTGCCGGAAGACACGATAACTGGTTCACAAGGATCCTTTCCGCTCCAGGACTTTGGTTCCAGAATTTTACCACCCAGGAACCGGACGACAGCATGATCGAAGTTGCCATCGAAGCGGTAAAACCCGTTCTTCCCGAAAATCCGGAGGATGCAGCATACTGATGAACGTTAAAACAGCTTTTGAAATTATAACAGAGCGCTTTGAAAAGGCAGGGGTGGATTCCCCTGCCTTTGAAGTATCGATACTTATGGAGGACCTTCTTTTCCTTCCTAAACAGCCGGAATTTTCTGTTCCGGAAAAAGAGCTTTCCGCCGAGGAAGAAAAAATTCTTTTTTCCGCCGCAGAAAAAAGAGCGAGCGGCTATCCCCTTCAATATATCATCGGCAGCTGGGAATTTTTCGGAAGAAAATTCTTCGTCGGCGAGGGTGTTCTTATCCCAAGACCGGAAACGGAGCTTATATGCGAATATGTTCTTAAATATTATTCCAGAAGCATGCCTCCGAGGATAATCGACCTTTGTTCCGGAAGCGGATGCATCGCCATAACTCTTGCAAAGGAGCTTTCCGGTGCCTCTGTAACCGCTGTGGAGCTTTACGACGGTGCTTTTGAATACCTTTCAAGGAACAATACCCTTCATCAAAACTGCGTGAAAGCGCT
Source organism: Oscillospiraceae bacterium (assembly GCA_017436125.1). GTDB lineage: Bacteria > Bacillota > Clostridia > Oscillospirales > Ruminococcaceae > UMGS1668. Next base: position 26,855 of record JAFSDS010000076.1, read on the forward strand.
TAAAAGGGACGCTCTGGAGAGCTTTGGCGAATTTGACTGCATTGTTTCAAATCCTCCCTATATCACTGAAAACGAGATGAAGGAACTCCAGACGGAGGTCACCTTTGAGCCGAAAACTGCCCTTTTTGGCGGAAGCGACGGCCTTGATTTTTACAGAGCCATTGCAAAAAACTGGAAGAACAATCTTTCTTCCGGCGGAATCATCGTTTTTGAAATCGGCGACACTCAGGGCCAAGAAGTTAAAAACATACTTACGGAAAACGGATACGAAAACGCCGCCGTAATAAAGGATTATGAAGGCCGGGACAGAGTTGTTACCGCCATAAAATATTGATATAAAACAAAAAACGCCGTTTTTAAACGGCGTTTTTTTATTATTCAATTTTATTTTGAAATTTCCTTGATGCAGTGTTCACAGATGTTTTTGCCTTTGAAATCAATAACACCGTCGGCGCTTCCGCAGAATATACATGCCGGCTCGTATTTCTTGAGCATAATGGTGTTTTCATCAACATAAATTTCAAGGGCGTCTTTTTCTTCAATGTTAAGCGTCCTTCTAAGTTCTATGGGAAGGACGATTCTTCCGAGTTCATCGACTTTTCTGACAATGCCGGTTGATTTCATAGCTGATTCCTCCCAAAAATTTACATTTTGTAATTTTAATATACAGTAATTGCCTTTTTTTGTCAAGAAATATTCCGCACCGGCAAAAAATTTAATAATTTCAAGGAGGATATCCATGGGCTTTTTCTTTTTTGCCGCTGCGGCGGCATCCCTCGTTTTCGGAATAATGTCAGGAAACATCGGCAATGTTTCCGCCGCTGTTCTCGAGGAATCCACCCACGCGGCGGAACTTTCCATAAAGCTTTTAGGTTCTCTTTGCTTTTGGGGAGGTATGATAAAGGTTGCTGAAAAAAGCGGCCTTGTTGAACTTATATGCAATCTTCTTCGGCCGCTGCTCCTTCTTGTTTTTCCAAAGCTTAAAAACGAAAAGGCTGCCCTTGGCGCCATTTCCATGAACATTTCCGCAAATCTTCTCGGACTTGGAAATGCTGCAACGCCCCTTGGGATTTCTGCCATGAAGGAGCTTCACCGGCTTTCGGGCTTTTCCGGCTATGCAACAAAAGAAATGGTATGCTTTGTTGTTATGAACACCGCTTCGCTTCAGCTTTTGCCGACTACCGTTGCCTTTCTTAGGATGGAATCAGGGGTTTTAAAACCGCTGGATATTCTTCCGGCGGTTTGGTTTGTAAGCGCGTGCTCACTTTTTATAGGGATAGCCACCGCAAAAGCGACTTTTCCGAAAGGAGAAAAACCATGAGCACCCTTTTGAGCACGGATGTGATACTTCCGGCGGTCGTTGTATTTATTACTGCCTTCGCGGTCATTAAAAAGGTGGATGTTTTTTCTGTTTTTATTTCCGGAGCAAAGGAAGGCCTAGCTTCTGCCGCCGCTATTCTGCCCGCTCTTTGTTTTCTTATGACAGCCGTCGGCATGATAAGGCAAAGCGGCCTTCTTTCGGTGCTCACAGATTTTATCGCCCCTTTTACCGAAAAAATCGGCTTTCCGCCGGAAATTTTGCCCCTTGCCGTAATAAGGCCTTTTTCCGGTTCCGGCGCTTTGGGCTATTATGAGGAACTTTGTCAAAGCCTTGTTCCCGGCTCTTTTGCGGAAAGGGTTGCTTCCGTGCTCATGGGCGGAAGCGAAACAACTTTTTATACCGTTGCGGTATATTACGGCGCAATCGGCATAAAAAATGGCAGGAACACCGTTCCTGCCGCGCTTTCGGCGGATATTGCCGCCGCATTATTAAGTGTTTTGGCCGTCAATCTTTTTCTTGGCCGGGGGTAGGTTCTTCCTCTTCGTGCTCAAAAGTTTCCGGAACCTGTGCAAGGGAATGCTCATATTTTTCCATAAGGAATTTTGCATAGATAGCGCTTGCGGTAAAATAATAGGGAACGCTCCAAAGAAGGGGCAAAATCAAAAAGGACAGCAGCGCCCAGCCGATAAACGAAAGATTAAAACGGATGATATCGGAGCGTACTTCCTTTGTTGCTTTTACGGAAAGGGAAAAGGCTTTTCCTATCTTATTTCCTTCCGCAAAATAATAGGGTGCAAGAAACCAGCGCTGGGCAAAAACAAGGAATGCCCCAAAACCGGTAATCGCTACGGAAAGCCCGACGCATATAGCGCCGATTTTCAGTATCTCAAGGGTCGGGGTGCCTTTTGGAATAAAGGTATCCGCACAGTAGAGAACACCTAATCCCGGTGCGGCAAAAATGACTGCAGTTACGGCAAGCCTTATGGCCATAAAAACGGAAAAGAATATCGCCTTTATATATTTTTTAAAGGACGAAAACATATCGAAAAGGGTCGAAAGGCTTTCGTCCTTTCCTTCCGCAAAAGCAACGTGAAGTTTTATATTACCGAGATAAACTCCCGGCAATATAAGAGCATACATAACTGCGCAGATTCCGATGACCGCAAGTGTTTCCGGCGAGGTATCCGCAAGGGCATAAAAATCCTCTTCAAAAGCTTCTGCCCCGTTAACGATATAGAGCAATATGCCCTCCGTAATGCTTACAGCAAGATACGCAAGGGCCATTATCATCGCCGCCGCAACGGATCTTCCTCCGCAAAAGCCAAGGGCTCTTCTTGCGTCTTTTTTAATTATTCGAAAAAGTTCCATTCACGTTCCTCCTCGGAAAGCTTCGGTTCGTTCTCCTCATCATAGGGTTCGAACGGAAGGGTGGAGATAACTTCAAAACACTGGTCATGCATCCACATGGAAACAGAGGTGCTTACAGTATAGCCGCAGCCGCTGTTGGAGGCCCAGTATCTCATTTCCTGTCTGGGATATCCGCACATGGCGCAAAGGCCCATAATTACCGTTCCGTGGGTAACAACGGCGGTTTCGATAAGATGGTTCTTTGACATATCGTGGATGATATCGTCAAACGCACAGGCTATCCTTGCGCCAAAAGCATCGGATTTTTCACCGTTGGGCGGCGGGCATTTTCCCTCGACCCATCCTATAAACGCAGGGTTTTCCATAAGTTCAAGAATGGGCTTTCCGTCAAAATCGCCAAGGTCGCATTCCGTAAGCTCGTCCATGATTTCAAATTCCGTTTCCGGAAAAAGGATATCCGCAGTCTGTCTGCAGCGCAGAAGAGGACTGCAGTAAACTTTTTCCGCATAGGGATACTGATATGTATCCATAAGTTCTCTAAGTTCCTGGGCGCCTTCCGGGGTCAGGGCAGGGTCGCTTTTTTTGCCGAGGCAGATCTTTTTTTCCGGATCTTCCGCCATTCCGTGGCGGATAAGGTGGATTCTGTAGGTTACCATATTTCCTCCTTAAAACACTTTACAAAATGTATGAATTGATTTATAATATACAAACAGTTATCAAAAAAGGTGGATTTTTTAAAATGCAATCTGATTTTCCGCGCGTTTTGGCGCTTTTAAGAAAAGAAAAAGGCATCAGCCAGAAGGACGCCGCAAAGGAACTTTGCGTTTCCCAGGCGTTGCTTTCCCACTATGAAAAAGGCATCCGTGAATGCGGACTTGATTTTCTCGTCCGTGCGGCGGATTTTTACGGCGTTTCTGCCGACTATCTTCTTGGAAGAAGCGCGGACCCGGACGGCATGACACTTTCTGTTGAGGATATTCCGGAACCGGACTCCGCCGGAAAGGAAAACACTTTTTCCGGCGCGGGGGTTCTTCCCGTTATCAACAAAAAGCTTATTGCAAACTCCCTTAACGTACTTTTTGATCTTCTTTCAAAAAGCCAGAGCAAGGAGCTTACCAAACAGGTTTCCGGCTATCTTATGGCGGCGGTTTACCGCATGTTCAGAACTGTTTATTCCATGAGCCCGAAGAACAACATGAATACCTTCAGCGTTCCTAATTCCTGTGCACTTGAAAGTGCAGACGCATATATGAAAAACTGTGAGGCAAAGGTCAAAAAGCTTGCGGGTGATGAATCCGTAAAAACAGAAAATATTTCCGTTTCTTCCGAAAGCCTTTCAAGAACCTATCCCCTTTTTGCATCCAGCCTTTTCAGCCTTATTAAAAACTGTGAGGACAGCATGGAAAAATAACATATTTATTTTACCATGTGTTGGATGGAATTTAAACCCGAATATTGTAAAAATTTAAAAAAACAGCGGCATTTTTATGCCGCTGTTTTTATTGTTCGGTTCTTTTCAAAAATCAGTCATCGTAATCGTCGTCATCATCGTCATCATAATCGTCGTCATCAAGACGTTTTCTGCCGATGAGGAAGAGTGCAACAGCTGCACCGATAAGGATTACAAGAAGAGCGATAATGATCCATACCCAGAAAGGAATTCCGCCTTTGTCGTCATCTTTGTCTGCGGGATCCTGGCCCATAACTACGATATCATCCGGCTCGCTTTCGGAAGGTGCTTCAGATTCGGAAGTTACGGGAGCTTCGCTTTCGGAAGGTGCCTCGGATTCGGAAGTTACGGGTTCATCCGGTTCGGAAGAAGTTTCCGGCTGAGAAGAGGTTTCGGGCTGGGAAGAAGTTTCCGGTGCGGAAGAGGTGGAAGCGGAAGAAGAAGGTTCCTGAACTTCCGGTTCGGAAGAAACGGCTTCTTTTACGGTAACATCAAAAGTTGCGGTAAAAGTGCTGTTGTTTTTTACATAGCTTACGGTAACAGTTTCGGTTCCGACGGTATCAAGCTTGGTAACGTCTGCGGTAAATCCGCTGGTGATATCCTCTGCGCTTCCGTTGCCTTTATGAGCACGGATGGTCATACCGGAAAGATCAAGATTTTCGCCGACAGTATATGTAAGCTTGGTGGGTTTTTTATAGATCTCGATTCTGGTAATATCTTCGGGGTTTGCGTATTTGAAGGTTACACGGAAGTGGCTTTCAAATACGTCAAGGTTACCCTGCTGATCACAGGGGGCTTTGAGATATATGTTTACGTTCTGTGCTTCATCAGAAGTGAAAACAGAGGGTTCTACCCAAACCTGGTCGGTAACGTCAACTTCCTTGGGTTCAAAAACATCTTCCTTTTCGTTATAGATATAAACCCATGCAGAAACTTTCATACCGGTAAGGTCAACGGTATCGCCGAGATAATATTCGGTTTTGTTCGGCCATTTATCAACGTTGATGGAATGAACAAAGTCATAAGGAGCTTTTTCACCGATGGTGATGCTGTAGTTTCTTCTTTCAACAAGGGTGCCGTCGTCTTTAAGATAATCTACGGAGAAGTTATAGGTTCCGGCGGTGGTGGGCTTACCGGAAAGGGTTGCTTTAAAAACATAGTCGCCGTAGGTGTTCTTATAGGACCAGCTGCCGCTGAGTTTCATTCCTTCCGGAACATTGCCGCCCTTTGCAAATTTGGTTGCGCCAACAACGGTATCGATAACGGTTTCAAAGTTCTGGTTTACATATGCGCCTTTAATGTTTGCTGCAAATGCCTGTACCGGAAGAATAAGTACGATCATCAAAGCAGCAAGGAAGGTGCAAAATAATCTTTTTTTCATTTTATATCCTCCTTGAATTTGGATAGGCATAGTTTTATACGTTACTATTTTACTTCAAATCACAAAATACTTCAAGTTGTTTTTGCCAATTATAAGGGCTAAATCTGTCTGTTTTGGAATATTTATAGTAAATTTTTTGTTAACAAACCATATTTATGCCTTTTATAATATAAAAGACGCCAAAAAAGGCGTCTTTTTTTGCGTTTATTATTTTTCAACGGAAACTATTGGTTCTTCGATATATTCCAGCGGAACGGTTTCTCCGTTCACCATGCTGACGCTGTATGCGGTTTTGGCATTTTCCGCCCCTATGAGGTAAACGTATCCGATATCAATACCCTGATAATAAACACGAACTTCGTAGCAGGTTTCTTCTCCGACGGTGCAGCTTCCTTCCGCTTTTGCCTCATAGTCCTTGCCCATAAGGGTTATTCCCTCTTCGTAATATTCCTCTTTTACCGCCGTTCCCCAAGAACCGAAAAGCCGCATTGCCCCGGCCTCGATGTTTTCGTCCTGATTTACAAGGGATATTGCCATAAATTTTTCCGCCGCTTTTTCAGCTTCCGCTGCGGTTACGGGCATTCCCGGGATATCCGTTTTGGGAACATAATCTTCGTTCATCGTTCTGTCGCCGACGCCTTCTTTCATAATGTAAAAATCATTTCCGTCACCGGCGGTAAAATAATAAAAGCTTTTTGTTTCATAAATTTCTGTTATTTTTGCAAAGCGGACCATATCTCTCCAGATATTTATTATTTCAATGCCGCTATCGGGTTCATAGGAGATTTCAAAAAAATAGGGCATGGTATATCCCACCATTATTCCGGCGATGCTGAAAGCTTTTTCGTTTTTAACAGCTTCGATAAAATCTCCGGCATACTCGCTGCGAAGAGTTCTGTATAATCCGCAGAGCATAAACTGTTCGTCGTTTTCCGCGATTTCCGGATTTTCGGTCAGCTCATCCGCAAGGGCGATTTTATTTTTGTCTATGCCGAATTTTGCCGCCGTTACCGCTCTTTTTATCTTCCAGTCTTCCATTTCCGGGAGTTCTTCCCGCTCATATCCGAAAGAAAGAAGGTTTTCGATCTCCTCCGGGGTGATTTCTTCTTTTGATATTTCGTTTATAAAGTTTTCCCATTCGCTGTTATCTTCCGGCAAATTTTCCGGCGGAACAACTTCCGCAACAGGGGCATCCGGTTTTTCTACTTCCGTATCATCGCATCCGGAAAGAACGATCAAAAATACCGCCAGCATTATAAAGGCAAAAAACTTTTTCAATTTTAAATCACCTCTTATTTGTCGCTACAAATATATAGTGTGATTTTTTCTTTCTTTTGTTGCAGTTTTTTGGAAAAATTTATAAAAAAAGCACGGTGCTCCTTTCGGAGTACCGTGCTTTTGGTTGGGCTGGCGGGATTTACGACTCGCTTCGCTCCCTGTATTGCTTCCGCCATCCAAAAATCCTTCGCTTTTGGCTCGTATTTTTGGGGCGTCAGGTACGGACCCGGTGTGTCCTCATCCTCGCCATAAAAAAACAGCCTCCCCTTCGGGGAAGCTGTTTTTTGGTTGGGCTGGCGGGATTCGGACCCACGAGATGATGGAGTCAAAGTCCTGTGCCTTACGGGTGGGCGACCGCCCAATTTTAAATTATACTAAACACGCCCACAGCTTAACACTATGGGCGTATGTCTTTTATAT